>NZ_JAZHFR010000046.1:0-27710 GCF_036541385.1 Comamonas sp. GCA5
GAAGTGGACCATGCCCATCCGGGATTGGAAGGCTGCGCTGACCCGCTTTACCATTGAGTTCGGAGACCGCATCTCCGTCAATTGAAGTCCGAACCGTTTACACAAAAATTCGGACACGCCCCACGCTACGTGCGCGTTTGTACGCCCCCCCCGGAACCTCGCTGAAGAGACCGGGCACGCTCGTGGGTACGCGTGGATCGACCAACGTCCGCTATCGCTGCAAAGCAGCCTGTCAGTGAAAAAAGCTTCATCGGGGGCTAGTGGGTCAATTCTGGGTGGAAATCAACACAACAGGCCTCCGCGGAACGCGGGGCGGTTCAGGTTGCTACATAAGAGCACCGTCTGCGGTTGGAAAAATTTGGGCTGCGCTTGATTTATGCAACAACGCGAATCGTTCAAGAGTTGGAACGTGTGCGCGACAGCCTGCCGCCTGGTGCACAGGTCGCCATCGACAACATGAGCACCAGTATCGGCCAGCTCAAAAATGAGGTTGCTGGAGCCAGGCCCGTGGTGGTCGACCTCGGCACGCGCCTGCGCAATACCGTCATCGACGGCGTGGCAGATGCTGCGGCCAATGCTGTAACGAACTTCAAGAGCCTAAGCGAAGTCGCCAATGCCACCTTGCGGCAGATTGCAGGCGATATCGTTCGCAGCGACATCAAGCGGCTGCTGACCAACCTTTTTACGCCCGAGGTAAGCGGCGGCGGCACGGTCATCGGTGGTATTTTCGGTAGCATCGGCAAAGTTTTTGGGTTTGCCGAGGGCGGCTCCCCCTCCACAGACGGAGGGCGCATCGTGGGCCCTGGCACGGGCACAAGCGATAGCATCGCCGCGCTGGTCGACGGCAAGCGTCCCATTGCAGTGAGCAATAACGAGTTCATCCAACCCGAAAAAGCCGTCAATCACTACGGCTTGCCATTCATGGAGGCCGTGCGCACCTTGCGCCTTCCCAAGCCGCGCTTTGCATTTGGGGGCCTTGTCCAGGCAAGCCAGCGCGTTCAATTCGCCACCGGCGGGTCGATTGGCACAGGCACTAACCAAGCCAATCAGCAGCCACCGAATTTCAAGGTAGAACTCATCACGAAGGGGACTCCACAGCGTGTAGAGTCAGCTACTCCAAGAATGGATGGCCAGGATGCAATCGTCCAGGTCGTTCTATCGGATCTTGAGCGCGGCGGTCCCATTTCGAGAAAGCTTGGCGTACATCGTTGAAAAGCTCTGCGGCAGAATTAGAGAGCTGAATCTGCGATTGATCATTCCGCCTTTGGTACGTAGCTGCTTCTATCGTGCTTGCGCACCTTTGTTTTGTACGGCGCAATTCTTTTTTGCGATGCAAAAGGATATGGAAGGAGATTTATCGCGTCTCTGCAGCTGCAAATATCGCACCGCGCTTCACAAAACCATCTGAAGTCGTTTTTCATCAAGCGAATACAGCTACGGATATCAGAAGAACTCCGGCCAGCACTTGGGCCGCTGATTGCGGCTCCACCGGCTATCGATCACAATGGCGGCATTCTTCAAGTTCAAGTGAACTTTAAGTCAAGCTCCGGAGAAAGACATCATGAAAACTGAGGATGATCCGCTGATGAGCATCAGCGACTTCGCGCAGCGCAGCGGCGTCAACGCATCGGCGCTGCGCTTCTACGAGTCGCTGGGTCTGATCGAATCGGTGCGCAGCCCCGGCGGCAGGCGGCGCTACCACCGCTCGGGCCTGCGGCGCATTGCCTACATCGTGTTTGCGCAGCGTGTGGGCTTCACGCTGGAGGAGATCGCCGCGCAGCTGGCACGGCTGCCGACGCGGCACGTGCCTACAGGCGGCGACTGGCAGAAGATGTCGCGCATCTGGCAGCAGCGGCTGGACGAGCGCATCACCGAGCTGCAGCGCCTGCGCGACAGCCTCAACCAGTGCATAGGCTGCGGCTGTCTGTCGCTCAAGGTCTGCAGCATGTACAACCCCGGCGACCAATGCCAGCGCGGCGGCCCAGGGCCCCGCCGCTGGCTAGGCGACGAGCTGCAGGCCGAGGGCCACTAGCCTGGGCTCAGCGGCCGCTGGCTTGGGCGAAGGCCAGCACGGCCTGCAGCAGACGCTGCATGGTGGGCTGGATACGGGCCGCGACCTCGGGCAGGTAGTCAAAAGGCATCTGCTCCTGCATATAGCTGGACTGTGTCATCTCCAGCTGCACGGCGTGAAAGCCCTGCTCCGGCTGACCATAGTTGCGCGTGATGAAGCCACCCTTGAAGCGACCGTTGAGCACGCTGGTGTGGCCCGGTGCCTGCCGTGCAATGTCCAGCAGTTGCTGGGCCAGCGCCGGCGCGCAGCTCTTGCCGTCGGCGGTGCCCAGGTTCAGGTCGGGCAGCTTGCCCTCGAAAAAGCGCGGCAGCACCGAGCGGATGCTGTGTGCATCCCACAGCATGGCCACGCCATGCTGGCTCTTGATGCGGTCGAGCTCGGCGCGCAGCTGCGCATGATAGGGCTGCCAGTAGAGTTCGCGGCGGCGCGCGACTTCTGCCTCGTCGGGCTCCAGGTCCTTGCTGGCATACAGGGGCTTGCTGTCGAAGCCGTCAACCGGACACAGCCCGGTCACGCTCTGGCCCGGATAGAGGCTGGCACCATCGGGCGGACGGTTCAGATCGATGACATAGCGCGAATGCGTGGCAACCAGAATGGATGCGCCCAGCGCCTTGGCGAAGTCGTAGAGCTGCGGCATATGCCAGTCGGTGTCGTGGACTTCGCGCCCTTCGGGCGTGAGCCTGGCCGCAATGTCGGCCGGAACATGGGTGCCGGTATGCGGCATGGAAATCAGCAGCGGTGCCGTACCCTGGTGGAAGACAAAGGGGGCGATGGCTTGGCTCATGGAGCGTCTTTCTTCTGTCAAAAATCTGAATGCGGCCGCCCTCAGGCGCCTTGCAGCAATGCCTTGCGGGCCAGGACAAAGCCCTGTTGCGCGACCTCGTGCAGCGCATGGCGGCCTGCCTGCACGCGCTGCTGGCCGCGAACCCAGACATCGGCTATGGCCGAGGTGCGATGGCTTGCAAACACATGGGCTGCATGGCCGCTGTCGGCTGGCAGGCCGTTGAGGGCCACATGCCGGGCATCGAGCACCACGAAGTCGGCCTGCTGGCCCACGGCCAGACCGGAAATGGCGCGGCCGGATGCCTGGGCACCGCCGGCCACCGCCTGCAAGGTCATGGAGGTCGCCACCTGGGGCTGGGCACCGCCGCCGAGCACATTGCGCTGGCGCAGGTTCAGGCGCTGGCTGTATTCGAGCATCAGCAGCTCTTCGGCCGCGTTGACCGTGGCGTGGCTGTCCGAGCCAATGCCCCAGCGGCCGCCATGCCTGAGCCACGCCGGCATATCGAAAATCCCATCACCAAGATTGGCTTCGGTGGTGGGACAGATGCCGGCCACGGCAGCGCTGCGAGCCGCGCCCGCATATTCCTCGGGCGTCATATGCGTGGCATGAACCAGGCACCAACGCGCATCGACGGGCGCATGCTCGAGCAGCCATTGCACGGGGCGCTGGCCACTCCAGGCCAGGCAGTCGTCCACCTCCTGGGTCTGTTCGGCGATATGGATGTGCACCGGCGCCTTGGGCAGCATGGCGTGCAGGCCTGCGAGCGCGGTCTTGAGGCTGTCCGGCGGCACGGCGCGCAGCGAATGCGGAGCCAGGCCCAGGGCTGCCTGCTGCGCCCTGGTCACGGGCTCCAGCTGCTGCAGCAAGGAGAGCATGTTGTCCGTGCTGCGAATGAAGCGGGCCTGATCCTCGCGAGGCGGCAGCCCCCCGAAGCCGCTGGTCTGATAGAGCACGGGCAGCAAGGTCATGCCGATGCCGGTCTTCTGCGCCGCACGCAGCAGTGCCAGGGACAGGCTGGCATCGTTGGCATAGGGCTTGCCGCCTACATCATGGTGCACATAGTGGAACTCGCAGACCGAGGTGTAACCTGCCTCCAGCATCTCCAGGTACAGCCAGGTCGCAATCGCTTCCAGCGCCTCGGGTGTCATGCGGTTGGCAAAGCCGTACATCAGCTTGCGCCAGCTCCAGAAGCTGTCCTGCGCCTGGCCACGGAACTCGGTCAGACCGCCGAACGCACGCTGGAAGGCATGCGAGTGCAGATTGGGCATGCCTGGGATCACCGGGCCGGCGGCGCGGATGGCGGTATCGACCTCGCCGGCCTCGCCGCTTTGCGGATCCACATCGGTGAGCACCTCGGCCAGACGCCCGCCCTCATCCCAGCTGAGCAGGACATTGCGCGCCCATCCCGTGGGCAGTAAGGCGTCTTCGGCAAAAAGTGTGCCGCTGGAGGAGGAAGAGTGCATGATCATTTCGAAATGCCTGAAGGAGAGGAAACCAAACGCTGGCCACGGGCCGCAAGCGCCAGCGCAGCCACAGCCAGCAAGGCCAGCGCGGCGCTGACCTGGATGGCCTGGGTGTAGCCGCCAGTCTGGTCGAACACCCAGCCGGACGCGCTGGCGCCGACGACTGCCGCCAGCCCCACGCTGATGTAAAGAATGCCCAAAATGGCACCCAGCCGCAAGGTGCCGAACCACTGGGCGGCAAGGACGGGAAACAGGGCGATGCAGCCGCCATGCGCCGCGCCGAACAGCAGGGCAAACACGGCAAGCGCGGCCCAGCCATGGGCCTGCCACCACAGCAAGTGCAGCAGGGCCAGAAAAATGCTCAGACCCATAAGCAGACGCAGAGCTCCCAGCCTGTCGCCGAGACCGCCCAGCAGCGGCCGGCCCAGCACATTGCCAGCGCCTATCAGAGCGATCAGCCACTGGCTTGAAACGGCATCGATATCCAGGCCCTGGGCCATGGGAGCGATATGCACCAGGGCCGCAAACAGGCTCACCGAAGCCAGGAAAATGGCGAGGAAAAACCAGCCGAAGCTGCTGCTGCGCACGGCCTGGGACAGCTCCATGCCCTGCGCCTGGGCTGCAGCCTGGGCAGGGGGAGGATCGCCGTCGCAGCTCAGACCCAGCTGCGATGGCTGGCCGACCATGGACAGCGCGGCCGGCAGTCCCAGCAGCAAGATGGCCAGCGCAAACCACTGCATGGTGATCTGCCAGCTCTGCAACTCCAGCAGCCAGCCCGCAAACAGCGGCGCGGCGAAGGTGCCGACGCCGGTGCCGGCCGAGGCCAGGCCGGAGGCACGGCTGCGCAGCCGTATGAACCAGCGCTGCACGGCCACCAGGGCCGGTACGTAGATCAGGCCCACACCACCGCCCACGAACAGGCCGAAAACCACGAACAGCTGCGCCAGCGAGCGGGTCTGGCTGGCCAGCGCAAAGCCTGTGGCCAGCAGCAAGACCCCCGCACCGGTCACGCGGCGCAGGCCTATGCGGTCGGCCAGAGGGCCGGCAACAGCGCCCACGCAGTAGTACAGCAAAGCCGTCACGGCAAACAGCGAGCCCACCGAGAAACGGCTCGCATCGAACTGCGTCTGGATGCTCTTGAAAAAAGCGCCAAAGGAATAAGCTGCACCGAAGGCCAGGGCGAGCAGGCCATGGGCCGCCGCCACAATCGTCCAGCCCCGAAACAGCTTCATGGCTCAGGCCTCGAGTGCGGCCAGCAAGGTCTGTACAAAACGCGCGTTGTCGCCTTCGGTGCCTATGGACACGCGCAGGAAATGCTCGAAGCCCGGCTCCTTCCAGGGTTTGACGATCACGCCCTGCCTGAGCAGCGCTTCGGTCACCGGGCCATTGGGACGGCCGAGGTCGAGAAACAGGAAGTTGGCCACCGAAGGCGCAATGCGCAGGCCTTGCAGCGGCCGGCCCGGCCCTGCCAGCGCCAGCAGCTGTCTGCGCAGATCTTCGCGCAGCGCCACCGTGGTCGCCACACCGCTGCGCATGTGCGCGGGATCGTTCCAGGCGGCCAGCGCTGCGCGCTGGGCCGCCATGTTCACGTTGAAGGGCGAGCGCACCTTGTCCATCAGGCCCACCAGCTCGGCGCTGTCGGCCATGCCGTAGCCCACGCGCAGACCGGCCAGGCCCCAGGCCTTGGAGAAGGTGCGCAGCACGATCCAGGGCCCGACACGCGCCTCCAGCATGGCCAGCACATCGGGGTAGTCATCGTCATGCAGCGCGTATTCGTAATAGGCCTCATCCACCACCAGCACGGTGTTGGCGGGCGTGGCCTCCAGCACCTGCGCAAACTGCGCCGCATCCATCATGCAGCCCACGGGGTTGGACGGGTTGGGCAGGAAGGCGATCTTGGGGGCCTTGGCCACGGCAGCGCACCAGGCGCCCAGATCGAAGCCCAGCTCCTCGTTGAGGTCGAGGAGCTCGACCTCCGCGCCCATCATCTTTGGATAGATTTCGTGCAGGCCGAACACGGGACGCTGGGTCACCACCAGATCGCCGGGAGCGAGAAAGACCTCGCAGAGAATCTTGATCAGGTCTTCCGAGCCGTCGCCGAAGACCAGACGCCCGGCGGGCAGCCCGGTGCGCTCGGCAATGGCTTCGCGCAAGGCCGTGCAGTTGGCATCGGGATAGTTACCCACATCGTTGGCCACCTCGGCAATCGCCCGGCGCACCGAGGCGCTGGCACCGAAGGGATTTTCATTGCTGGCCAGTCGCGCGATATCGGTCACGCCATAGCGCGCCCGCACCGCTTCGTTGGACAGGCCGGCGTTGTACGCGGGCAGCGGGCGCACCTGGGCCCGGGCCAGCGAGGCCACCAGGGAATTCGTCATAGATCAAACACCTTTCCGGGATTCATCAGGCCCAGGGGATCGAGGGCCAGCTTGATGGCCCGCATCGCCGCCAGCTCTGCGGGCGTGCGGCTGTTGCTCAGATAAGGCTTTTTGTGCAGACCTATGCCGTGCTCCGCGGAGACGCTGCCCTGCATCTCGCCCACGATGCGGTAGAGAAGCTCCTCCACCTGCTCGCATTCGCCGTTGACGGTCTTGCCATCCACCGAGACATGGAGATTGCCGTCGCCCACATGGCCGAAGTAAAGCGCCTGGTGCGCAGGCCAGCGCGCGGCAAAAGCCTGCATGCAGGCTTCGGCAAAGCGGCCGATGTCGGCCTGGGGCAGGCTCACGTCGAAGTTGATCGCGGGATGCATATTGTTGTTGAGCTCGGCCGGTGCCTCGCGCAGCTTCCACAGCTGCTGCACCTGGGCGACCGACTGGGCCACGATGGCATCGAGCACCTCGCCGGCCTCCATGGCTTCCTCAAGCACCTGCTGCAGATCGCCCTGCAGCTGCGCCTCGTCCTTGCCATCCACATTGATCAGGGCCAGCAAGGGGTAGCGCTGCTCAAAAGGCGCAGCGAGCTTGAGCCAGGCCATGGAGGCCTGCACAAAGCTGTCCCACATCAGCTCGTAGGCCGCGACGCTGTTGCCGAAGCGCGACTGCATGCGCTTGAGCACGGCCAGCGCCGAGTCGAAATCGGGCATGGCCACCAGCGTCGTGGCCGTGGCCTGGGGCGCGGGGCGCAGGCGCAGCAGCACGCGCGTGATGATGCCCAGCGTGCCTTCGGCACCGATGAAGAACTGCTTGAGGTCGTAGCCCGTGTTGTTCTTGATCATGGGGCGCAGCATGGGCAGCACCGTGCCGTCGGCCAGCACCACTTCCAGGCCCAGCACCTGCTCGCGCATCATGCCGTGCTGCAGCACGCCGTTGCCGCCCGCATTGGTGGAGACGTTGCCGCCGATCTGGCAGCTGCCGCGAGCGCCGAGATCCACGCCGAACACCATGCCGACATCGACGGCCGCTTCCTGCACGGCTTGCAGGGTGACGCCGGCCTGCACCTGCATCAGCCCGGTCTTGGCATCGATGTCCTCGATGCGGTTCATGCGATCCAGCGACAGGGCCACTGCCCCCTCCATCGGAACCGCTGCACCGGCCAGCCCGGTCAGACCGCCCTGCGGCACTACCGCAATCCGGTGGGCGCTGCACAGACGCATGATCGCGCTGACTTCCTCCGTGGTCCGTGGGCGCACCAGCGCCAGCGGCTGCTGGGGGGGCGTGCCGCTCCAGTCGGTGCGGCACCGCTCGGGCGTGTCCGTGCCGCGCAGCGCGACATCGGCGCCCAGGGTGGAAATCAGTTCATTGAGAAATTGTTCGTGAGACATCAGCAACCTTTCGCGCTCCCCGCTTTCAGGCTTTGGCTTGCTGCGCAATCAGGCCCTGGCGCACCACCGTACAGTCAGGCTTGCTGCCGAACCAGTAGGCCAGTTCGGCAGCCTGCTTCACGGGCCAGAGCACGAAGTTGGCGGGACGGCCCACGGCAATCAGGCCTTGCTCGTCCTGCAGACCCAGAGCCTGCGCTGCATGTCGGGTGATGCCGGCCAGAGCCTCGGGAACCGTCAGACGGAACAGCGTGCAAGCCATATTGGCCATGAGCAGCAAGCTCAAGCACGGGGAGGTACCCGGATTGTGATCGGTAGAAACGGCCATGGGGACCTTGGCGGCCCTTAATTCCTCAATCGGCGGCACTTTGGTGTCGCGCAGCGTATAGAAGGCTCCGGGCAGCAGCACGGCCACGGTACCGGCCTTCTTCATCTCGTCAATGCCGTGTTCGGACAAGTGCTCGATATGGTCGCAGGACAGCGCGCCATAGCGGGCCGCGAGGGCTGCACCCTCCATATTCGACAGCTGCTCGGCATGCAGCTTGACGGGCAGGCCCAAGGCCTTGGCCGCCTGAAAGACCTGCTCGGTCTCGGCCAGCGAGAAGGCGATGCGCTCGCAGAACACGTCGACGGCATCGATCAGGCCTTCGGCGGCCAGCGCCGGCAGCATGACCTGACAGACCAGATCCGTGTATTCCTGGCTGCGGCCCGCGTACTCAGGCGGCAGCGCATGGGCCCCTAAAAAGGTGGTGCGCACGGTCACGGCACACAACTCGCCCAGGCGCCGTGCGGCGCGCAGCTGCTTGCGCTCGTGTTCCAGGGCCAGGCCGTAGCCCGACTTGATCTCTATGGCCGTCACGCCTTCGGCCAGCAACTGCTCGAGACGCGGCAGCGCCAGCGCCACCAGCTCGTCCTCCGACGCTTCGCGCGTGGCCCTGACGCTGGAGACGATGCCTCCGCCGGCCCTAGCCACTTCCTCGTAGCTGGCCCCGGCCAGGCGCATGGCGAACTCGTTGGCACGCTCGCCGCCATAGACCAGGTGGGTGTGGCAGTCGATCAGGCCCGGCGTGGCCAGGCGCCCTGCGCCATCATGCCGGGGCAGCGCCTGGTATTCGGCGGGCATGGCATCCTGCGGGCCCACCCAGACCATGCGGCCTTGTTGCACCACGATACAGGCCAGCGTGCCCTCGGGAATATCCGCCACTTCGGAGACATACAGCTCCGGCGCCAGACGCAGGTTGTACCAGCAGCCGTCGGCAGAGACTGCGAGATGGGAAATAACTTGCGTCATGGCGATGCTCCTAGTGTTCGATTACGGCAATTCAAACCATGAAACTACTGATTTCATAGCTTCATGCGCTTGCCACTCCTGATTTTCATATCAATACGCATTGAAACGTCCAATTCAAGGGTGCAAGCTGCTCGTGTTTTAGCTGTGCGGCGTCAGGCTGACCAGGATCAGCCTGGCCTGCTCGTCCTGCGCCAGCAGCGGCTCGGCCTGGGGGCTGGTCCACCAGAGGCCTTGACCGGCTTGCAGTATCCGCCCGTCGGCGCATTTCCAGCCCCCCTCCAGCACCATGCAAAGCCCTGCGGCGCTCAGCCCCGCCTCGGCCCGGCCGCCGAGCTGCTCCAGACTGGCCGACCACTGTCCGCGCCGGGTCATGACATTGAAGTCGCTGGACGGCCCGCCCAGCAGATCGCAATCCAGCGCCATATCGCCCGAAAAGGCGAATGGCTGCCAGCGCTCGGTCAATGCATGCTCGAGCCCGGCATGGGCGCTGTGCAGCCGTACCCCGTCGCCATCGAGCAGCATGATCTGGCGGTCTATGCCCGGAAATGCAGAAAACGGGCCGGCCTGGGCAATCGTGGCCACGCTCACGCGCCAGCCAAAGCTGTCCATGCCCGCACCCTGCGGCCAGCAGGCAATCTCGCGCGTGCTGCCGCCCCCGTTCTTCCACGGGCTGGGCGCAATCTGGTTCAGGTCAAAGCGTTGCATCGAAGACTGTTGTGAGTGAGGCCGAAGCTCTAAAAACAAGCACGCCCCAGGTGCGGGACGCCCAGCAAGGGCCGTCCCGCAGCAAAGGGCGTCGTCCCCCTGGGGGGGAAGCGGCGGGGCCGCCTAGGCGCAGCCGCTCAGGGGGGACGACGTTACTTGACCATCGGCAGGTTGAGCCCATGGCGCTTGGACGCTTCCACGGCGATCTCGTAGCCTGCATCGGCATGGCGCATCACGCCGGTGGCGGGATCGTTCCAGAGCACGCGGTTCAGGCGGGCCGCAGCCTCGTCCGTACCATCGGCCACGATCACAACGCCGGCATGTTGCGAGTAGCCCATGCCCACGCCACCGCCGTGGTGCAGGCTGACCCAGGTGGCGCCGCCCGCCGTGTTGAGCAGGGCGTTGAGCAGCGGCCAGTCGGAGACGGCGTCGGTGCCGTCCTTCATGGCTTCGGTCTCGCGGTTGGGGCTGGCCACCGAGCCGCAGTCCAGGTGGTCGCGGCCGATCACGATGGGCGCCTTGAGTTCGCCGTTCTTGACCATTTCATTGAAGGCCAGGGCCGCCTTGTGGCGCTCGCCCAGACCCAGCCAGCAGATGCGCGATGGCAGGCCCTGGAAGGCGATGCGTTCCTTGGCCATGTCCAGCCAGCGGTGGGTGTGCTTGTTCTCGGGGAACAGCTCCTTGATCTTGGCATCGGTCTTGTAGATGTCCTCGGGGTCGCCGGACAGCGCCACCCAGCGGAACGGGCCCTTGCCTTCGCAGAACAGCGGACGGATGTAGGCTGGCACAAAGCCGGGGAAGTCGAAGGCGTTCTTCACGCCTTCGTCCAGGGCCACCTGGCGGATGTTGTTGCCATAGTCCACCGTGGGAATGCCCATGGCCTGGAAGTCCAGCATGGCCTGCACATGCTGGGCGCAGCCCTGGGCGGCGGCCTTCTTGAGCGTGGGGTGCTGGCCGGGGTCGGCCGCAGCGGCGTTCCATTGCTCCACGGTCCAGCCCACGGGCAGGTAGCCGTTGATCAGGTCGTGGGCGGAGGTCTGGTCGGTCACGATGTCGGGACGGATGCCGCCGGCCTTGGCACGCTTGACCAGCTCGGGCAGGACTTCGGCCGCATTGCCCAGCAACGCGATGGAGACGGCCTCGCCCTTTTCGGTGTGATGCTTGATCAGGGCCAGCGCGTCGTCGATATCCTTGGCCTGCTTGTCCACATAGCGGGTGCGCAGACGGAAGTCGATGCTGGACTGCTTGCATTCGATGGCCAGCACGCAGGCGCCGGCCAGCACGCCGGCCAGCGGCTGGGCACCACCCATGCCGCCCAGGCCGGCTGTGAGAATCCACTTGCCGGTCAGGTCGTTGTTGTAGTGCTGGCGGCCGGCCTCGACAAAGGTCTCGAAGGTGCCCTGCACGATGCCCTGGGCACCGATGTAGATCCAGCTGCCCGCAGTCATCTGGCCGTACATGAACAGGCCCTTCTGGTCCAGCTCGCTGAAGCGCTCCCAGTTGGCCCACTTGGGCACCAGGTTGGAGTTGGCCAGCAGCACGCGGGGCGCGTTGGCGTGGGTCTTGAACACGCCCACGGGCTTGCCGGACTGGATGAGCAGGGTCTCGTCGTCGTTCAAGTCCTTGAGCGAGGCAAGGATCTGGTCAAAACATTCCCAGTTGCGCGCCGCGCGGCCAATGCCGCCGTAAACCACCAGGTCCTGCGGGCGCTCGGCCACCTCGGGGTCGAGGTTGTTCTGGATCATGCGGTAGGCGGCCTCGGTGAGCCAGCTCTTGCAGGTGAGCTGGCTGCCGCGCGGCGCGCGGATCACACGGCTGGCGTCGTGGCGGGGATCGGTGGTCATCGGGAATGCTCCTTATGGGGAATAAACATAACGCGCGACGCCCGAATGCCGAGACGCCGCCAAATAGGTATATACAACTTTAACGCTACTCCGCTATGCGGACAAGAGTGTAGAAACCCTTTCGAGAAAAATATTTCTTACGCGGCGCCAGGAAAAACCTGGCACGCGCCGTGCATAAGGTAGCCGCTCGCAGTCCCCAAAATTGGGACACCAATGTTGTATAGATATTTATACATATTCAGCACCCAGACTGCGGCATTTCCATCAACGCTATTAATCTCCTCCACTCACCTATGTCCGCAACGCCATCCGTTCCGACGCTTCGATTCTCTGACCCCTTCCATGCAGTGCAATGGTGGGCAACCAACACCCCTGAGCAGGAGGCCGTGGTGTTTCCCGGAGCACGCAAACGAATCACATATGCCGAACTCTTGCACCAAAGCAGTGCTTTGGCGGCAGGACTTCGCTCGCTCGGGGTGCGTGCAGGGGATGCGGTCGCCATCTGGGCGGAGAACCGTGCAGAGTGGATCGTCAGCCAGCTTGCCATCTGCGCTGTGGGCGCAGTCATGGTGCCGGTCAACACTCATTTCCGTGAGCAAGACGTCGCCTATGTGCTGGAGCACAGCAACGCGGTTGCCATTCTTCTGTCGCAACGTTTTCGCAAGAATGCCTATCTGGACATGGTGCAGAGCCAACGCGGCGCACTGCCTGCTCTCAAGCACGTCGTGTGCTTTGACCCCGATGGCTCTATGGCCCATCACGGTGTCGTGGACTATGCTGCGCTGCTGTCCGCGCCGATCGCTGACTTCCGGCCAACACCTGCTGACGGTCGCGCACTGGCCAGTGTGCAGTACACATCGGGGACCACAGGCCGACCCAAAGGTGCGGCCCTGTGCTGGGAGGGTATGGCCCTCAATGCCCAGGGCACCGCGGAGCGCCTGGCCGTTACGGCGAAGGATCGCTGGACATCGATCATTCCGCTTTTCCATTGCGCGGGATGCATCATGAACGTCACCACGACGCTCCTGCAAGGCGCCACGTATGTGGGCGTTCCCGCGTTTGACCCTGTGGAGATGATGCACGTCATCCAATCCGAGCTCTGCACCCTGCTCACTGGGGTGCCGACGTCCTACCTTGCGATGCTCGAACATCCACGACGCGAAGAGTTCAGCCTGCGCACGTTGCGCGCGGGAACATGTGGTGGCGCCGACTGCGACCCCGATGTGCTACAGCGCTGCGCCGAAGCGTTTCCCATCCCCGGGCTAGTACAGGTCTATGGCCAGACCGAATCGAGCACGCTCATTGCGATCGATGAGATCGACAGCCCGCATCGCTGGCACAGTGCCGGAATGCCGCTACCGGGGATGCAGGTGCGCGTCACCCATCCGGAGACACGGGTGCCACTGGAGGCGGGTGTCATTGGCCAGCTAGAGGCCCGTGGGCCCATGGTGATGCTCGGCTACCTCAATCATCCAGCCGAGACGGAAAAGACGATTTCCACCGACGGCTGGATGCAAACCGGTGACCTCGGCTATCTGCGAGAGGACGGCCGTGTTGTGATTGCGGGGGGCAGGCTGCGCGACATGATCATTCGTGGCGGCGAGAATATCTACCCTGTAGAAGTCGAGAATCTGCTACGCCAGCATCCCGCGATTATGGAAATTGCTGTTTTCGGCGTGCCCGACCGCTACTATGGCGAAGTAGTCGCAGCAGCAGTCCAACTGAGCGAGCCTACGCCCGCCGACGCCCTGCGCGCCTTCTGCCACGGAAAAATTGCCGGCTTCAAGCACCCTGCCAAGCTGTTCCAGGTCTCTGAATGGCCCATGACTTCCAGCGGCAAGATCAAAAAGCGTGACCTGCAGGCAGCAGTCGGCGCCGGCACACTACAGGAGCTCGCATGAGACCGCCGCCCTCAATCCTTTTGCACCATGTGCATACCACAACACCTCAAGCCGGTGATACGGCAGCGGCCATCGGCAACACGGGTATCGCGGTCGTCTCGACACCGCATGTGATAGCGCAGCTGGAAGAAGCGTGCCACCGCTGCGTACGCAACTACTTCGAGCCCGGAGACGCCAGCGTCGGAACCCGCGTAGACGTCTCGCACGTAGCCCGAGCCTATGTCGGAGAGCCGCTGCAAGCACGTGCCACGCTCGTTCAGGTGGATGGTCGGCGACTGCGCTTCGAAGTGCAGGCCACACAAGGTGGACGGACCATCATGACCGGGGTGCATGAGCGTGCGCTCGTGCGCACAGAGAAGTTTCAGGGTACGCGGAACACGCCGGTCGATTCACCAGAAGAGATTCACCAACAGCCTGGCTCACTGACACCCGATCCCATCGACTTCTATTTCGACTACCACAGTCCATGGTGTTACTTGGCCGCAGAACAGATCTCCACGGTCGCAAGCCAAGCAGGTCGCGAGCTGCGGTGGCGCCCCTTTCATTTGGCACATCTCATCGAGCGCATCGATGGACGTCGTCCATTGGATGCGAATCCAGCCTTTGTCCGATGGTTCAAACAGGACATGCAGGACTGGGCCGCGATACAAGGGCTTACCTTGCGGTACCATCCCCAGTTCCCGCTGCGACCAGTTCGAGCTTTGCGCGCCAGCGTCTTCGCACAGGATCAAGGCCAGGCAGATGCGTTCGTACGTGCGGTCATGAAGGGCTACTGGTGCGATGGCACGGACATCAGCGATCTAGGCGAAATCGGCCGCATCGCCAGCGCCGTCGGTCTCGACCCGGCTGCCACACGCGATGCCTGCGCCGCCCCCCACTACAGGCAATGCGTTGAGGACAACACGGCGCAGGCCATTCAACTGGGTGTTTTTGGAGCACCCACTTTCGTCGTGGGCAAGCAGCTGTTCTGGGGCAATGACCGCATTCCCATGCTTGCACGCTATCTGGCGGGTGCTCTGAGTTCTCGCAATTGAGCTGGGGGGAAGGCCTCCCTACGCCGGTCAACGGTTCAAAAGCTCAAAAGGCCGCCTATCAGAGGCGGCCTTTTCTTGGGTGTCGCCGAGATTCCTCAAGCCATCGCTTGCACTTGAATGTCCAGATCACTCCAGATTTGGTCGAAGTACTCGTTGAATCGGGCTGATCTGCGCATCGCAACGGCATCTTCGCTTGCAATGTCCAGTTCGATGCGATGAATTGACTTCACCGTCGCCGGCCGATGCGAAAGCACGAGTACTCGGTCTGCCATGCTGATGGCTTCACCAATGTCGTGCGTTACCAGAATCGCTGCCTTGTTACGACTGCGAATGATGCGCTTCACGTCGGCCTGCAGAATCAGGCGGGTCTGAAAATCCAGGGCCGAAAACGGCTCGTCAAGCAGGATGACCTTGGGGTCGAGAGCCAACGTACGCATGAATGCGACACGCTGGCGCATTCCGCCCGACAGCGATTTGGGCAACGCGTTTTCAAACCCTGCCAAACCATAGGTGCGGATCAGCGCCAGCGCGGTGTCCCGCGCCTTGGCCGCATCGCCCCCCCCGAACCTCAAGACCCAGTGTGACGTTCTCCAGCACACTGCGCCAAGGCAGCAGGAGGTCTTTTTGCAGCATGTAGCCAACCTGCCCCTGCGCGCCGCTGACCACTGCACCGTCCACCACCACAGAACCTGCTGAGGGCTCGAGCAGACCTGCAATGATGTTGAACAGTGTGGATTTACCGCACCCTGATGGCCCAACGATGGCCAGAATTTCACCAGTGCCCAGGCTGAAGCTGATGTCGCGAAACGCCACTACCTCTTTGCTCGTGCCCGGATTGAACGTCATGGACACCCCGTTGGCGACGAGAACACCCTGCACCGTCTCGACCTTCTCGGGGGCTTGATTGCTTGTATTTACCATTTGAATTTCGCCTCGATTTTGACAACGATGTAGTCGAGCACCAGCGCAAGCGCCATCAGACCGAAGATGCCGACGTAAACGGCGTTCAGGTCGTAAAGCGCTCCGGCGTTGTAGATGAAGAAGCCGATGCCCTGCTTGGCCGAGATGTACTCACCAACTACCGCGCCGATCATGGCGAAGCCGATATTCAGCCGCAGTGTGGACATGATCCAGGGCACAGAGCCCGGCACGATGACCTTGCGCCAGATCATGCTCCTCTTGGCTCCCAGTGAGCGCATCATGCGCACTAGGTCGAAGTCGATCTCCTGCGTACCCTGGTAAACGGTGATGAGCGCCACGATGAAAGTCAGGATCGCGGCAATCGCGACCTTCGCGCCCAAGCCCACACCGAACCACACGATGATCAATGGTGCCAGCGCAATCTTGGGTACTCCGTTGATGGCCACAATGATCGGTCGCAAGGTTTTTGCCACGGTATCGGACAGCCAGAGCGACAGGCCGACGAGGCTCCCCAGTGTGGTGCCAAGCACAAAGCCGGTGATCGCCTCGAAAGCGGTGATCCCAAGGTGGGTCAACAGATCCCCTTCCGTCAAAAGCTGCACGGCCTTGGTGAACACACCGGAAGGTTGTCCATACAAGTACACCGGAGCAAAGCCGGAACGAATCGCCAACTCCCACAGGGCGAACAGACCCGCGACGCAGGCGAACTGGTAGCCCAGGATGGTGTAACGCGATGACGGTGCTGTCGCGGCACCCGTGCGCCCTGCGGGCGCGGTCGATGAAGGTGTGTGAGCCATGTCGTCAGCCCTTCAAGCCAAAGTCGGCGGTCGCCTTCTCGGCAAACCTGTTGTCCACCATCTCCTCAAAGCTCAGGCTCTTGCGAATGGTGCCTGCAACCGTGTCGTGTTCCATCATCATGTCCCACTCTTGCTTGGAAACAATGGGGTTCAGCGGAACAAATCCCTTTGTCGACAGGAGGCGCTCGCAGCCCGAATTGACCACGCCCTTATCGAGGCTAGGGAACTCAGCCGCCATCGCAGCCACGTAGGCAGACGATTGCTCGCGGATGAGCTTCATGGACGCCGAGAGGGCATTGCAAAAGCGTTGCACCGTATCCGCGTTGGACTTGAGATAGTCTTCCTTGACCATCAACGAGGTCAGCAAGATAGGGCCGAACGGTTCGGCAAACCCGTAAACGACCTGCAATCCGTGTTGCGCAGCGGCGATGCTGGCATCCCACTCAAAAACCACACCGACGTCAGCACGCCCGTCGCGGACTGCACCAATGATGGAACCGGGCGGGCCTTCGACAAACTCAACCCCAGCCGATTTCGGATCCATGCCCGCTAGCTTCTTCATCGCGAAGGTCGGCGAGGTGACGCTGTTGGACGGGAACTTCAGACAAGCAATGCGCTTACCCTTGAAATCATTCAACGAGTTGAATTTTGTGCCCGGCTTGGCAATCACCCACATACCCAAGGCTCCGCACAGCTTGCCAATCACCTTCATGCGTCCGCCCTCCAGCGTGGAGTTCACCGCCATGCCCGTTCCAGTCGCAGCAAACTGGCCACGGCCGGACAGTGCTATCGCCACAGGCTCGGCAACGGATCCGCCTGTGTCAATCGTCACTTTCAGGCCTTGCTTCTCAAACAACCCCTGACGCGCAGCCACATAGAGGGGCCCGTAGTTGGCAAGCTTCAGGCCTGTGGTCATGCCGATGGGAATGGCAGTTTGTGCCACAGCGTCATGGACCATAAACTGTCCGAACGCCGCTGAGGCTCCCAAAGTCCCGGCGGTCTTGAGAAACGAGCGACGGCCATCGATTGATATAGGGTGTGTCACAGAAATACGCTCCAGTGGTAGGCTAAGCAAATTAAGAGAAATGCGCTCAATCGGTATAGATGTCTATACATTAAGTCTCACACGAAAACAATGTTTGAACACGTAGACGCGCTCGCACACTGCCGCATATGAAAACCTCCACACCAATAAGCAAATTACATGCCCAAGATGACGACCGCCCGGCGTTCAAGCGGATCAAGGCGTACATCCTTGCGGGGATTCAATCGGGCATTTGGAAGGAAGGGGACATGATTCCGTCGGAACAGGCGTTGGCCGAGAAGTTCGGGGTCGCCCGCATGACTGCGAACCGTGCGGTGCGTGAGCTGAGCGATGAGCGCATCCTGGTGCGCCACCAAGGCGCCGGCACCTTTGTGGCACAACCCAAGTACCAATCGACACTCGTCGAAATTCGCAATATTGCGGAGGAGGTGCGATCTCGAGGTCATACACACCGCAGCGAACTCCAACGACTGGAGCGAACCAAGGCAGATGCGAAGCTCGCTCACGATTTCGACGTTGAAGCGGGTTCGACGCTATTCCATTCCGTCGTGATTCACCTGGAGGACGGCGTTCCGATCCAAGTCGAAGACCGCTATGTGAACTCCGCTATCGCACCGAATTACATGCAACTCGACTTTGCGCGCGCCACCGCTAACGAGCACTTGATGGAAGTGGCGCCACTGTCTGGCGTCACTTACGCCATCGAGGCTCGGATGCCCACCGAGGACGTTGCTACTATGCTGGGGCTTCCTTTAACCTCGCCATGTCTGCTATTGCGTCGCAAGACACATTCGCAGGGCGTGGTGGCGTCCATTGCGACGCTTTGGCACCCTGGCGACTACTATCAGTTCACAGGTCGGTTCTAACCCCAAAACTGCCGCTGCGTGCACCTGTTCTCGGCTGTTCTGAGCGCCACCGCACCAACGTGGCGAATTTTTATTGAATGCGCATCACCACAGTGCGGCACGCGTCTCCAGTGATTCAGTGCTGGCGGCTAGGTAGAACATTGTCAAACAATGCAGGCCATGCGGACTGCATCGCCCAAACGCGCATGGCTTCGATGTCGGGGGCGAGGTAGCGGTCCTGCTCCAGGTAGGCCACGCGCTCGCGGATGGCTGCGAATTGCTCTTCGATGAGGGGAGAAGATTTCAGAGACCGGTCGAACTCCATGCCTTGCGCGGCCGCCATAGCCTCGATGCCGACCATCACCGCCGCATTGCGCACCATGTCACTCAGTCGCCGCGCGCCGTAGGTGGCCATGGAAACGTGGTCTTCCTGGTTGGCCGAGGTGGGCAGGCTGGTCACGCTGCTGGGGTTGGCCAGACACTGGTTCTCGGCGGCCAGCGCAGCGGCGGTGACCTGCGCGATCATGAAGCCGGAGTTCACACCGCTGTCGCGGATCAGGAACGCGGGCAGGCCCGACAAGCCCGGGTCCAGCAGCAGCGACAGGCGGCGCTCGGAAATGGCACCGATCTCGGCCACGGCCAGCGCGATGATGTCGGCCACAAAGGCCACGGGCTCGGCGTGGAAGTTGCCGCCGGAAATCACATCGCCGTTGTCGAACACCAGAGGGTTGTCCGACGCGGCATTGGCCTCGATGGTCAACACGCGCGCCGCGTGGTGCAGGTTATCCAGGCACGCACCCATCACCTGCGGCACGCAGCGGATCGAATAAGGGTCTTGCACGCGGCCACAGTTGGGGTGCGAGGGGTCGATGGCGCTGCCGTCCAGCAGCGCGCGCACGGCGGCGGCCACTGCGATCTGCCCGGCCTGGCCGCGTGCCTCATGGATGCGTGCGTCAAACGGCTTGACCGAGCCCTTGATGGCTTCGAGCGACAGGCAGCCTGCCACCAGCGCGGCAGCAAACACGCTCTCGGCGCCAAACAACCCGGCCAGTGCCAGCGCTGTGGACACCTGTGTGCCGTTGAGCAGCGCCAGCCCTTCCTTGGGGCCCAGCACAAACGGTTGCAGGCCGATGGAACGCATAGCCTCGGCACCCGGCACCACCTTGCCGTCCACCTTGGCCTGCCCCTCGCCGATCAGCACGCAGGCCATGTGCGCCAGCGGCGCCAGGTCGCCCGACGCACCCACCGAGCCCTTGGCAGGGATCACCGGCAGCACGTTGGCGTTGGCCAGGGCCAGCAGCGCATCCACCAGCTCGGGCCGCACGCCCGAGTGGCCGCGCGCCAGGCTCACGGCCTTGGTCGCCAGGATGAGGCGCACCACATCGTCGGGCAGAGGGTCGCCCGTGCCCACGCTGTGCGACAGCACCAGGTTGCGCTGCAGCTCGGCCAGGCGGTCGTGGGCAATCTTGGTGCTGGCCAGCTTGCCAAAGCCGGTGTTGATGCCATAGACCACCTGGTCTTCATCAACGATGCGCTGCACCGTGGCCAGGGACTTTTGCAAACCCGCGCGTGCCGACGCATCGAGCACCAGTTGCACGGGGCCGGCGTGGATGCGGCGCAGCTCGGCCAGCGTGACGCGGCCGGGGTGCAGGGTGATGGGCGATGCGTTGTGTGTCATGGCGTTGGTCCTGTATATACAAGTAGGTACAAGCAAAAAAATTCTGTGCTTTTGGCAAAAACTTTTAACCAGCGACGGGGTTGCCGTCGGCGCGGAAACGGCTGCCCAGGCGGTAGCGGGTGGCGGGGTGCAGGCAGCGCACCACGGTGATCGGCACGCCGCGCGACCAGGTACGGCGGGTGAGCAACAGGCAGGGCTCCTGCGGAGACATCTCCAGCAGCGCGGCCTGCTCGGCGGTGGGCATGACGGCATCGACCACATGCTCGATCTGGTCGAAGGGCACGTTGCGCACCAGGTATTCGGAGGGCTGCAGTTGCGTGAAGTCTTGCGCGGCGAACTGGGGCACCTGGCGTGGGTTGACGTGGCGGTCTTCCAGTTGCACGGGCAGGCCGTCTTCGCGGTGGATGCACAGCGAGTGGAACACCGACTCGCCCGTGCGCAGGTCCAGAGCGGCGGCCACCTCCAGCGTGGCAGAGGTGCGCTCCACCGTCAGCACATCGCAGCGATAGTCGTGCCCGCGCTGGCGGATCTCGCTCGCCAGGTTGGCAATCTGCAGCAGCGTGGATTGGGGCTTGTCTTCGGCCACGAAGCTGCCCACACCGGCCACGCGCACGATGCGCCCCTGCTCCACCAGTTCGCGCAGCGCGCGGTTCACCGTCATGCGCGAGATGCCGAACTGGGTGACCAGTTCGTTCTCGGACGGGAGGCGGTCGCCCGCGCGCCAGATGCCTTCCTGGATCTTGCGCGAGATATGGTCCTTGACCTGCTCGTACAGCGCCATGGCCTGCGCGGGCGCAGCCGCCGAGGCCACGGCCTTGGCAGGCGTGGAGCTGCGCGATGCAGCGGCGGTGGGGCGGCGGGATGGACGGGCGCTCATGGGTGGATGCGGGGTTGGTGCGGGTTCAGATCAGTGCAGGTCCGCCGCCATGGATTCGGCGCGGATCTCTTCGGTCAGCCGGGCCTTGAGGTCCATGAACTCGGGGCTGGTCTTGATCGTGTAATGGCGTGGGTGCGCGAGTTGAACCGCCAGCTCTGTCTTGATGCGGCCGGGTCGCGCGCTGAATACCGCCACACGGTTGGCCATGAAGATGGCTTCGTCGATGTCGTGGGTAACAAACAGCACGGTCTTGCGCTCGGCCTCCCAGATGCCCAGCAGCAATTCCTGCATCAGCACCCGGGTCTGGTTGTCCAGCGCACCGAAGGGCTCGTCCATGAGCAGGATCTTGGGGTCGTTGGCCAGCGCACGCGCGATCGCCGTGCGTTGCTGCATGCCGCCCGACAGCTGCTTGGGATAGTGATTCTCGAACCCGCGCAGGCCCACCTTGGCAATGAAGTAGTCGCTGCGCTCTTTCTGGACGGCTTCGCTCACACCTTTCTCGCGCAGCCCGAAGCGGATGTTCTGCGCCACGGTCAGCCAGGGGAACAAGGTATAGCTCTGAAACACCATGCCGCGGTCGGCGCCGGGCTCCTGCACCAGCTTCCCGTCCAGCAGCACCTGCCCCGTCGTCGGGAAATCCAGACCCGCAACAATGCGCAGCATCGTCGATTTGCCGCAGCCGGAGGGCCCGAGAATGGTCACGAAATCGTTCTCCCGGACCTCGAAATCCACCGGCAGCAGCGCCTGGGTGCTGACGCCTTTGTGGCTGGTGAAGGTGCGCGAAACGCCTTGAATGGACAGCTGGTTCATCACAGGGAACTCCACTCGAACATGCGACGGTTGACGGTTTTGAAGATGAAATCCGACACCAGACCGATGAGCCCGATGATGATGATGCCGAAGATGATCTGTCCGGTATTGAGCAGCGCCTGACTGTCGGTGATCATGTGTCCGATGCCCGAGGACGAGCCGATCAGCTCGGCAACGATCACATAGGTCCAGGCCCAGCCCAGAACCAGACGCAGGGTTTCCGCGATGCCAGGAGCGGCACCGGGAATCAGCACCCGCTTGACGATCCCGGTATTGCTGGCGCCCAGGGTGTAGGCGGCCTCCACCAGATCCTTGCGCGCACCACCCACGGTCACGGCCACCATGAGGGTGATCTGGAACACCGAGCCGATGAAGATGACCAGCAGCTTCTGGGCCTCGCCCACGCCGGCCCAGAGGATCAGCAGCGGAATGAATGCCGAGGCGGGCAGGTAGCGGCAGAACGAGACAAAGGGCTCGAAGAACGCCTCCACGGGCTTCCAGGCCCCCATGGCAATGCCCAGCGGCACGGCCACGATGCTGGCCAGGATGAAGCCGCCCATGACGCGCCATACGGTCATGCCGATGTCATGGTGAAAGTCGAACTCGGTGAACAGCAGAATGCCTTCGCGCAGCATCGTCAGCGGGCTGGCGAGAAAGGTCGGCGAGACCAGTCCGCCAAAGGTGACGGCCGACCAGATCAGCAGGAACAGCAGGAAGAAGCCCGTGCCCAGCAGCCATTTGGCCCTGGGGCTGACAGGCTCCAGAGGGGCCATATAGCGCCGGCGAGCCGGCCTCACGGAAGGCGATGCCACCTGAACCGATGCGGGTGATGCAGACTTGATAGAAGGTGATACCGCTTCCATGTGCAACCTCTTTGCGCTTACTTGATGAAGCTGGCGTCGTACATGACGCCGTAGTTCTCAGGAATGCTGCGAATCACGCCGGCTTCCTTGAGGATGGCGGCAGACTCCTTCATGAAAGGCAGCAGATCGCTGGCAAAGAACTTCTGGTTGGCCTCCTTGTCCGACCATTTCAGAAAGGCTGCCGACTTGCCGAACTGCTCGCCGCTTTGCTTGACGGCCGCGCCCATGATTTCGTAGCTCTTTTCCTTGTCGGAATTGATCATGGCGATGGCATCGAAGTAGGACTGGGTCAGCGCCTTGGCGGCTGCCGTGTTGGCCTTGAGCCACTTGGGATCGCAGCCCACGGTATCCATCACCATCGGGTAGTCGATCGTGGTGGCCAGAATCTTGCCGGCGCTGGGGTTGGCGCGGACCGTGGACAGGTAGGGCTCATAGGTCATGGCCGCATCGTTCTGCCCGGAGACAAAGGCCTGGGCCGCAGGCTGGGGCTCCAGCGACACGGTCTTGATGTCCTTCATGGTCATGCCGTTCTTGTTCAGCATCCAGGCCAGACCGAAGTAGGGAGCCGTGCCCGGCGCGCTGACGGCTACGGTCTTGCCTTTCAGATCGGCGAAGTTCTTGACGTCATTGCGCACGGCAATGCCATCTGCACCATAGGACTTGTCCATCTGGAAGATCTGCACGATGGGCACGCCATTGGTGTTCCAGGCCACATGCGTTTCCACGGTGGTGGCGGCACATTGCACGGCACCCGAGGCCAGCGCCAGATGCCGGTCCTTCTGGGGAATCATCTTGATTTCGACATTGAGGCCGTTCTTCTTGAAGATCCCGGCCTTGTCCGCAAGCGTCAATGGCGCGAAGCCTGTCCATCCCGACATGCCCAGGACGATCTTGGTCTCCTGAGCCGCTGCATGTTGTGCAGCAGACACTAGAACGGTTGCGGCTAATGCCAGTTGCCAGATTGGAACGCGACGTGTCGATTTCATGGGACTCTCCTCGGTAGATGCCAGAGCAGTTCGGTTGTTGATGCGGACTTCAAGCGTTGCACGACAGTGCAGGCAGCGAAGTTTGCGATTGCTGATTGAACATGTATATACAGGCTTACCCGAGCGTCATAGTTGCCGCATTTCCCAGCTGTATAGACATGAGTCAACAATCCACAAAAGCAAGCTATGTGCCAACTCGCTCGCCCGCAGACCGCCTCCGCCGGCTCCTGGGGACGCGCACCAAAACAGCACCCGCGTTGCGCTAGTCGGGTGCAATCACGCTTTTTGCCACGGTCAGAAATGGTGCAATCAGCGCCGAGGCATTGCTCCTGGGCACCGACAGCACCACGGCCTGCTTGGCGACGCGGCCCTTGATTCTTTTGCAGAGCAGCCGCTTGCCGTCGTGGGTTCGGTCGACCACCGGCCGCGTGGTCAGAACGCTGACGCCATGCCCGTTGGCGACCATGGAGCGGACAAGCTCTATCGACGCCAGTTCATAGTTCACCGTGGGAACCACGCCCGCTTCCCGAAACAGCGAGAGAAAGTATTCGCGGCTCTGCGGCAGGTTGATCAGCAGCAACGGCGACTGGGCCAGCTCCGCCAGGCTCACGCTGGGCGCCGCAGACAGGGCATGCCTGGCAGGCAGCAAGGCATAGGGCGGCAATGCGGCAACCGGGTGCATGGTCAGCAGAGGGCGAGCCAGGCCCAGGTCATATTGCAGTGCGGCATGGATCTCCCCGCGTTCCACTTGCCGCGTCAGTGAGGCGATGTCCCCTTCGATCAGCTCGATGTCGATTGAAGGGTGGCGCTTTTGCATCTGGGTGAGCAGCTGCGGAATCCACAGCGCGCCCAGCGTGCTCAGAAAGCCCAGCCTCAGCGTGCCGGAAACCGCCTGCTTGCGAGGTTCCTGAAGCAGTTGCGCTGCTTCGAGCAGGCTCAGGGCCTCCCGGCTTCTAGCCAGCCCTGCCGCGGTCAGGTCCAGTCCGACGGCATGTTTGCGCACAAACAGCTGCTCACCCCACTGAGCCTCCAGGTCGGCAATCGCCTTGGAGATGGAGGGCTGTGAAACATTGATGGCCAGCGCCGCCTTGGCCGTGCTGCCGTGGCGTGCCGCGGCGACAAAATATTCGAGCTGGCGCAGATTTATCTGAATCAATTTTTTGAATCCAGTGAATGGGAAATGAATATTTTCCATTGATTCATGTTTTGGGCAGCATGCAGGCATCGCTTCAGATCAACAGCAGGACTCCCATGCTTGCATCAACCGAAAAAACTGCCTCCCGTCCGCTGGACGGCATCCGCATCCTGGACTTCACCCGGGTTCTGGCGGGCCCCATGTCCACGGCCTTGCTGGCCGATCTGGGCGCGGAAGTCGTGAAGGTAGAGCCGCCTCAGGGCGACGACTACCGCGCCATCGGCCCCATGAAGAATGGGCAAAGCGCCTTGTTCACGGTCATGAATCGCAACAAGCAAAGCCTGGTGCTGGACCTCAAGCATGCGGATGCGGTCGCCGTGGTGCATGAGCTCGCCCGGCAGGTCGATGTGGTGGTCGAGAACTTCAGGCCGGGCGTGGCCGAGCGCCTTGGCATCGGCCCCGAAACGCTGCGCGCCCTCAATCCCCGGCTGGTGTATGTCAGCGTCTCCGGCTTCGGCCAGACCGGCCCGCTGGCCCACCGCCCGGCCTACGACATCATTGTTCAGGCAATGAGCGGCCTGATGGAGGCCACGGGCGAGCCTCAAGGCGCGCCCACCCTGGTCGGCGAGGCGGTCAGCGATGTGGTTGCCGGCCTGTTTGCCTCCTGGGCGACACTGGCGGCCCTGTTGCAGGCGCAGAGAACCGGAGTCGGCCAGCATGTCGATGTCGCCATGTTCGACACCACGCTGAGCTTTCTGGCGACATCGATGTCGCGCTATCTGTTCACCGGCCAGCCTGCCCGGCGTGTGGGCAACCGACATCCGCTCTCGGCGCCGTTTGGCGTCTACAGGGCACGTGACGGCCATTACGCTCTGGCCGTGCTCAACAAGAAGCTGTTCGACGCCACCGCTGCCGCAATGGACCTGCCCGAGCTGGCCAGCGATCCGCGTTTTGCCAGCGATGAAACCCGCTCGGCCAACGAGCCCGCATTGCGCGCCGCGCTGGAGGGCTGGAGCACGCAGCACGATGTGGCCGATGTGGTGGCGCGGCTCGAAGCCGCTGGCGTTCCCGCAGCCCCCATCTGGAACATAGAGCAGGCCCTGAACTCCGAGCAGATCCGCTCGCGTGGCCTGCTCTGCGAGGTCGAGGACGAACGCCTTCCGGGCCTTCAGCTGCCGACACAGCCCGTGCATTTCAACGGCGCTCTGCCCAATCGGGCGCAACGCGCACCGGCCCTGGGCGAGCACACGGAGCTGCTGCTGCAAAGCTGGCTCGGCCGCAGCACGGACGCCATTGCCGCCTTGCGCGAAGCAGGCGCTTTGGGTTGATTTTGATTGACAGAAAACAAGGAGAGACCGCCATGTCATTGATTCGTCTGGGCGCGACCGAAGAAGATCAGGCCGTTGCCGATGCCGTTGCACGCTTTGCCGAGGAAACCCTGGCCCCCGTGGCCCAGGCCATGGACGAGGAAGCCTTTTCCGCCACGCGCCATGTGCCCGGCCTGTCCGCGCTGGGCGTGATGGGCATGAATCTGCCGGAACGCTTTGGCGGACCGGGCGTCACCCCCACCGCCATGCTGATGTCGCTGGTCGCCATCTCGCGCGCCTGCGCCGCGACCTCGTCCATGATCGGTGCTCACTACCTGGGCACGGATGCCGTTCTCATCGGCGGTGACGAGGCGCAGCGCGAGCAATGGCTGCCGCGCTGCGCCAGTGGGGAATGGCTGGCGGCCTTTGCGCTGACCGAGCCGCGCGGCGGCTCCCACCCTGCAGACATGCGTACCCGGGCCGTGCGCGACGGCGACGACTATCTGATCACGGGCGTCAAGCACTTCATCTCGAATGCGGCGGAGGCCCGCTTCATGGTGGTGTTCGCCAAGACCGATGCGGAGGCTGCGGCACGCGGGGTCAGCGCCTTCATCGTGCCGCGCGATCTGCCCGGCATACAGATTTCGTCGCCCGAGAAGCTCATGGGCATTCGCGGCGGACATGCTTTTGAAGTTTCGCTGGACAGCGTGCGTGTCCCGGCGGCCAATCGCCTCGGCGCCGAGGGCAGCGGCTTCAAGACCGCCATGAAAGTGCTGGACAACAGCCGCCTGGACGTGGCTGCGACCTCTCTGGGCATTGCCGAGGCCGCACTCAAGGCGGCGGCCGACTGGGCCAACCAGCGCCTGGTGGGCGGCGAACCGATAGCCAACAAGCAGGGCATACAGTTCAAGCTCGCCGACATGAAGCTGCGCCTGGAAGCCGCCTGGGCGCTGACCATGCAGGCCCTGGCACTGCGCCAGCAGGGCCAGCCCTTCACCCAGCAGTCGGCCATGGCCAAGCTGTTCGCCTCGGAAATGGTGGGCTTCGTGACCGACGAGGCGCTGCAGATCCATGGCGGCTACGGCTATACCCGGGAAATGCCCCTGGAGCGCTATGTGCGCGACGCCCGCATCCTGCGCATCTACGAAGGATCTTCCGAGATTCAGCGCACCATCATTGCACGCTCCGTATTGAACGCTTAGAAGGCGCAGCGGCACCCGGCCGGATTTGCTGGTGTAATCCACTCCATGGACAAACACTCTTCCATGTCGCTGCACGGGAAAATTCTCACCGAGATTGAACAGAACATTCTCAGTGGCCGCTGGCCGCCCGGCTATCGCATCCCGTCGGAGAGGCGTTGTTGCATTACAGAGACTTCCCATAAAAGCAAGCGCTGATGGCTTTCTTTTTTGATAGACCTGACTGCCGTAGTGCTCAAGAAGCGTAAAACGAGGAACAGACTGCACATCTACAGACGAGGTTTTGCACTTTGGTGTGCGCCCCAAGAAACAAACCGCGCAGCAGGACTCCATTCAAATCTCGTGATGTCGTGCGACTCACAATGCAACAAGCGAGCTTGTCTGCTGCTGGTCT
>NZ_JAZHFR010000047.1:0-27096 GCF_036541385.1 Comamonas sp. GCA5
CGGCCCAGGCGCTGCAGGTGGCGCAGCGGGATTTCCCGGCGCTGGAAGCCGTGCGCCAGCAGCTGCCGTGATGGCCGCCTGCGCGGCGCGTGGGTCTTGGCGCGGGTCTTAAGGCGCCGCGCGGCGCAGCACCAGCACGTCGATCGAGGACGGCACGCCCAGGCGCACGGCAAAGCCCGGCCACAGGCCGGCGCCGCTGCTGACGAACAGGCGCATGGCGCCCACCTCGTAAAGACCGCGCACAAAGCCATCGTTGGCCGGTGCCACGATCCACTGGTCCATGCCCCGGATGTGGCCGCCATGGGTGTGACCGGCGATCTGCAGGTCGATGCCGTGGGGCGCATAGCTGCGGGCCATCTTGGGTTGGTGGCCCAGCAGGATGTGCAGCTCGGCGCCACCGGCCTGCGCCTGGCGGGCCACGGTCACCACATCGGGCGGCACGCCTTCGGGTACCTGCGGGTCGGCATTCTGCTGGGACAGGCGGCCGTAGGCCGGATCGCCCACGCCCGAGATCGCCAGCCTGTGCCCACGCACGTCCAGCACCCGGGCCTCGTTGGCCAGGTAATTCAGGTTCAGGCGCTGGAACACGCGGGCCCAGGCGTCATAGCCGCTGTAGTACTCGTGGTTGCCGGGGGCCGACCACACGCCCAGCGGGGCCTGCAAGCCCGCCAGCGGCGCAATGTTGCCGGACTGCGTGGGGGCATCGCCATCGATCAGGTCACCGGGCAGCACCACCATGTCCGGCCGTGCGGCGTTGGTGCGCTCCACCAGCCCTTGCACATAGGTGGCGTTGTTGACGGGCGTGGCGTGGATGTCGGCCAGCACGGCAATCCGCAGGCCGTCCAGGGCGGCCGGCAGGCGGGGCAGGGCAACCGTGTGCTCACGCACTTCGGGCAGCCGCGTGCCCTGGATGGTGCCGTAGGTGCTCAGCAGCACCAGGGCGACCATGCCCGTGGCCGTCCAGCGTGGCCGGCGCCAGGGCGCTGCGCTGTGGGGGCCGTGCCAGGCCCGCACGGCCAGCCACAGCAGGTCGCGCACGATGCACAGCACCAGCCCCAGGGCAATCGCCGCGAACAAGGTGCCGCTGACCAACTGCAGGTGCGACAGCAGGCCGAAATCCAGCACTTCGTTGCGCATGGCATAGATCAGCAGCGCGGGAGCGGTGCCCAGCACGGTGGTGATGGCCACGCACCACCAGAAGGCACGGCGGTGGGACGGAATCAGTGGAGACCAGAGCCAGAGGGACAGCAGGGGCGCCAGCAGCGCAAGCAAAGAAACCATATCGAGCAGAGAAGGTGCCGCACACGGGCAGGGGATGGGGGTGCCCGCAGACACGGGCTGCAACCAGCATAGCAAGTCGATGTTGCCGCCAGATGGCTGGGCTTAGACCCTGTAAGGAAATGCGTGTGGCGTCTTGTCTGACAGGCATGCAAGGCGTGCAGGAAGGATGAGCGGCGCGGTCATCCCCAGAATGGGTCACTCACAAAGCAACGACATCAGGAGGTTTTGCATGCGATCACGAATCTGGACCCTCACCGGCTGCGCCCTGGCCGCCGCCACCCTGTCCACGGCGGCCCTGGCGGACGTGGGCTGGGGCGCCGGCCTGACCTGGACCTTTGGCGGGCCCAAGCCCGTGTCCGGCCCGGCGCTGGGCGTCAAGATGTTCTCCACCGACAAGGAGGACAAGGCCGCGGCGACGCTGGGCGTGGATTACTCCTTCGCCGACCGCAGCCTGCGCCCGAACGTGGGTGTGGCCTATCTGGGTAAGGACAACATCTACCTGGGCGGTGATGTTGGCTACTCCTTCGGCCAGCAGGGCCTGAACTTCGGCCTGGGCGCGGGCTACGTGGACACCCGCAAGAAATAAGCGCGCAGGCACCGCGACCTGGCAGTGGGGCGTTCGGTCCCCGGCAGGGCGCGGGCAGGGAGGGGACGCGGTCCTGGTTGCCACCGAAGGGTGGGCATGCATGGAAGGCGCGCTCCCCAGCGCACCAACCTGGGCCCTGCCTGATCCGCAGGGCCTTTGTTTTGCCGCGCTGGCCTGCAGCGCCGGGGCAGTACGGGGATAATTGCGCCCCTTATGTCCTTGAAGATCACCTTTCCCGAGTCACTCCCAGTCTCCAGCCGCCGCACCGAAATCATGGAGGCCATGGAGCGCCACCAGGTCATCATCGTCTGTGGCGAGACCGGCTCGGGCAAGACCACGCAGTTGCCCAAGATTGCCCTGGCGCTGGGGCGGGGCAAGCTGAATGCGCAGCCCGATGCCCACGGCCAGGTGCGCGGCCGCCTGATCGGCCACACGCAGCCGCGCCGGATTGCGGCCAGCTCCGTGGCCAAGCGCATTGCCGAGGAACTGAACACCCCGCTGGGGGAGGTGGTGGGCTACAAGGTGCGCTTCCAGGACACGCTGCAAAAGGGCGCCTCGGTCAAGCTGATGACGGACGGCATCTTGCTGGCCGAAACGCAGACCGACCCCTTGCTGCGCGCCTACGACACGCTGATCATCGACGAGGCGCACGAGCGCAGCCTGAACATCGACTTCCTGCTGGGCTACCTCAAGCAGATCCTGCCCAAGCGCCCGGACCTGAAGGTGGTGGTGACCTCGGCCACCATCGACGCCGACCGCTTTGCCAAGCACTTCGAAAGCGCCCAGGGGCCTGCGCCGGTGATCATGGTCTCGGGCCGCACCTACCCGGTGGAGATGCGCTGGCGGCCCTTCGAGGAAAAGAAGGACTACGACCTGCACGATGCCATCGCCGAGGGCGTGGACGAGCTGTGGCAGGGCGGCGCAGGGGGCGACATCCTGGTCTTCCTGCCGGGCGAGCGCGAGATCCGCGAGGCCGCCGACCACCTGCGCAAGCACCTGCAGAACTACCCGGCGTTGCGCAGCGCCGAGGTGCTGCCGCTGTTCTCGCGCCTGTCGCAGGCCGAGCAGGACCGCATCTTCGATGGCCACACCGGCCGGCGCATCGTGCTGGCTACCAACGTGGCCGAAACCTCGCTCACGGTACCCGGCATTCGATACGTGATTGACGCAGGCACGGCGCGCGTCAAGCGCTATTCCTTCCGTAGCAAGGTGGAGCAGTTACTGGTCGAGCCCATCAGCCAGGCGGCCGCCAACCAGCGCGCCGGCCGCTGCGGCCGCGTGGCGAACGGCATCTGCATCCGCCTGTACGACGAGGCCGATTTCACCAGCCGCGCCCGCTTCACCGACCCGGAAATCCTGCGCAGCTCGCTGGCTGGCGTGATCCTGCGCATGAAGTCGCTGGGTCTGGGCGATGTGGTGAACTTCCCGTTCCTGGAAGCGCCTTCGGGCCGCGCCATTGCCGACGGCTACCAACTGCTGGCCGAGCTGGGCGCGGTGGACGAACGCGGCCACCTGTTGCCCATGGGCCAGGAGCTGGCCCGCCTGCCGCTGGACCCGCGCGTGGGGCGCATGATTTTGGAGGCGCGTGCGCGCGGTGCCGTGGCCGAGGTGCTGATCATTGCCTCGGCCCTGTCGGTGCAGGATGTGCGCGACCGGCCGCTGGAAGCGCAGCAGCAGGCCGACCAGCAGCATGCCAAGTTTGATGACGAAAAAAGCGAGTTCACCGGCTACCTGCGCCTGTGGAAGTGGCTGATGGATGCACGTGGCGGCAAGGTGGTGGCCAAAACGCGGGCAGAGATGGCCGCGCAACACAAGCCAGCAGGCAAACCGACAGCACGCAACCAGGCCTTTTTGCCCGTGAGCCAGCGTGCCAGCGGTGCGCAGGTCGAAGGCACGGTCGAAGAACGCTTGGCGTTGTTCAACCCTGCAGACAACCCGCAAGCCGACGAAGCCACCCACAAACTCAGCAACCGCCAGTGGGAGCAGTTGTTGCGCCAGAACTTCATCAACATCCGCCGCGTGCGCGAGTGGCGCGACATCCATTCCCAGCTGCTGACGGTGGTCAAGGAGCACCGCTGGCAGATCAACACCGAGGCCGCGGGCTACGACGCGGTGCACCTGTCCATGCTGTCCGGTCTGCTGGGCAACATCGGCTACAAGGGCGAGGAGAGCGATGCCTACCTGGGCGCGCACGGCATCAAGTTCCACCCGCACCCCGGCGCCCACCTGAGCAAGAAACCCGGGCGCTGGATCGTGGCGGCCGAGCAGGTCGAGACCTCGCGCCTGTATGGCCGCGGCATTGCCGCCATCGAGCCGCAGTGGCTGGAAGAGGTGGGCGCGCACCTGCTGAAAAAGCAGCTGCTGGACCCGCACTGGTCCAAGAAGCAGGCCGACGTGGTGGCGCTGGAGCGCGCCACGCTTTATGGCTTGGTGGTCTACAGCGGCCGCCGCGTCAGCTACGGCCGGGTCGATCCCGATGCGGCGCGCACCCAGTTCATCCGCCAGGCGCTGGTGGAGGGCGAGTGGGACACGCACTGGCACTTCCTGGCCGCCAACCTCAAGCTGGTGCGCAAGGTCGAGGAGCTGGAGCACAAGAGCCGCCGCCAGGACGTGCTGGTGGACGACGAGCTGATCTTCGCCTTCTACGACCAGCACCTGCCGCGCGACGTGTACAGCGGCGCCACCTTCGACCAGTGGTTCCGCGCCGCGGGCAAGGGCCAGCCCGAGCTGCTGCGCCTGTCCAGGGACGAGCTGATGCGCCACGAGGCCGCCGGCATCACCACCGACAACTTCCCCAAGGTGGTCAAGCTGGGCGGCGTGGACTGCAGCGCGGCCTACCTGCACAGCCCCGGCGATGCGCGCGACGGCGTCACCGTCACCGTGCCGCTGTTCGTGCTCAACCAAGTGTCCGAGGAGCGTGCCGAGTGGCTGGTGCCTGGCATGCTCAAGGACAAGATCCAGGCCCTGCTCAAGAGCCTGCCGCAGCGCCCGCGCAGCCGTTTCGTGCCGCTGCCCGAGAACGCGGCGCGCCTGGCCGAGCTGTTCACGCAGTCCGAGCGCTGGGCCAAGGGCGGGCTGATCGAGGCCCTGCTCAAGCAGGTGCGCGACGAGACTTCGCTGGACGTCAAGCGCGCCGACTTCAAGCTGGACATGCTCAGCCCGCACCTGTTCATGAACTTCCGTGTGATCGACGAGCACGGCCGCCAGCTGGGCCAGGGCCGCAACCTGGCCGCCCTCAAGGCCGAGTGGGGCGCCAAGGCGCGCGGTGCCTTCCAGGCGCTGGCGGCGCTCAAGGTCAGCAGCACCGTCGAGGCGATCAAACCTTCAGAGCCCAAACAGCCTCCAGCGCAGGCGGGGCAAGCGCAGGCAGCTCCTAAAAACGACAAGGCTGCACCGCCCAAGTCGCCGGCCCAGAAGGCCGAGCAGCGCTACACCGCCTGGAGTTTTGGCGAGCTGCCGGAGCTGATGGAGATCAGCAAGGGCAGCACCACCCTGATCGGCTTTCCTGCGCTGATCGACCATGGCAGCGAGGTCAGCATCGAGGTGTTCGACGAGCCCGAGGTGGCCGCCGCCCGCCACCGCGTGGGCCTGCGCCGCCTGTTTGCGCTGCAGATCAAGGATGCGCTCAAGTACCTGGAAAAGAACATCCCCGACCTGCAGAAGATGGCCGTGGCCTACATGCCGCTGGGCACGCAGGAGGAGCTGCGCGCCCAGATCATCGATGTGGCGATCGACCGCGCCTTCCTGCAGGAACCCCTGCCCGCGAATGCGGCGGATTTCCAGCAGCGCGTGCAGGACGGGCGCGGGCGCCTGACCCTGATCGCCAACGAGGTGGCGCGCATGGCCGGCACCATCCTGACCGAGTACGCCGCTGCGGCGCGCAAGATCAAGGACACCAAAAATGCCCAGGAAGCCACGAAGGACGCGGGCGAGCAGCTACAAAAGCTGATGCCTAAGCACTTCATCGCCGTGGCCCCCTGGGCCCAGCTGGGGCATTACGCGCGCTACCTCAAGGCCATCACCACGCGCCTGGACAAGTACCGCGCCGATCCGGCGCGCGATGCCGCCAAGCTCAAGGAACTGCAGCCGCTGGAGCAGCGCTACTGGCGCCTGGTGGCCGAGCGCAAGGGCCAGGTGGACGCGCGCATGCAGGAGTACCGCTGGATGCTGGAGGAGCTGCGCGTGAGCTTTTTCGCGCAGGAGCTGCGCACGCCGTACCCGGTCAGTGCCAAGCGCCTGGACAAGGTCTGGGGCCAGCTGCAACAGTAAAAACTGCTTGGGGCGCCACCTGCGTCACAAGCATCATCACAGCCCGGCATTGGTAACAGGCCGGGCTTTCTTTCAGGAATTTTGTATGACCGATATCACCCAAGACCTGCGCGTGGTCGCCATCGACAACGACAGCTATGCCCAGGCCGTGGCCGCAGCGCGCGCTTACCGCATCGGTGACGACCCCTCGGGCTTTGCCTTCACGGGCCGTGCCACGTTGATGTTCCAGCGCGAGCACGAGGAGTGGGAGCACAACGCCTTCAGCAGCACCCCGCTGGTGCGCCATGTTGACCCTGTGCAAGGTGCGGCCGATGCCGATCAGGCACAGGACGACGACTTTTTGCGCGCCGTCTCGCACCAGGTGACGTTCATGCACATTCCTGCCGAATGCCAAGCGATGGATGTGGACGATGTCTGGGCGATTGACTGTGAGTTCTTGATGTTTGCCATGCCTCACCCGGTGGAAGAGGGCGGAACCGCCTGGCTGCTGGTGCCCGGGCCTGACAACCGCAGCATTGCTTCCAAGCACACCGTGCAGGAGTTTCAGCTGGCAGAACTCAAAGCTGCGGCCCAAGACTTGGGCTTGTAAGCGCTTGCCTTGCGGTAGTCGGCATGCTGTGGCGGGGTGCTGCAGTGCTGCCATACCTTGGCGCAGTCGCCACGACCGGATGGCGTGCGGAGGTGGCCCCGTCAAGCGCGATTGGATGACCCTATGTATTGAGTGGTTGAGCCTTCGATCGGGTACGGGCACAATGCGCCCGGCGAAACAAGGGGGCGGTGCAAGTGGGTGCTAGGTTACCCACTGCAGCGTGCCATGGCGCTATAAATACACAGGGAGATAACATGTTCCGCACGCTTTTGAAATCCAAGATTCACCGGGTCAAGACTACGCAGTGTGAGCTGCACTACGAGGGCTCCTGCGCGATCGATGAAGATCTGCTGGATGCCGCCAATATTGCCGAGAACGAGCAAATCCACATCTGGAACATCGACAACGGTGAGCGCTTTGTCACCTATGCCATCAAGGGCCAGCGCGGCAGCGGCATGATTTCGGTGAATGGCTCGGCGGCGCGCCGTGCTGTGGTGGGCGACTTGCTCATCATTGCGGCTTTTGCGCAGGTGCATGAAAGCGATGTCCCAGAACATCTGCCGCAACTGGTGTTTGTGGATGAAAACAATCGCCAAACAGAGTTGCGCCACAAGGTTCCCCTGCAAACGTTGTAATCAGGGCTGTCGCCCTATTTTTTGCCGCCCATGCCGTTGTGGCGCATGGGTATTCATTGGTTTTGCAGACCAGGCTGCGGCTGGCAAGTTGCACCCCCCCAGTCCAGCCTTCTGCGCCCACGGTGATTGCTGCCATGACTTCTACGCACCCAACAGACACTGCGGCCCCCTCCGGTACGCCCTACGGAACTTTGCCGCCCGCATCGCCTATGCCGGGGCGCAAACCCGTCAGCCTGCCGCGCTTGGCGCATATGCGCGCCCAGGGTGAAAAAATTACCATGCTCACGGCCTATGACGCCACGTTTGCCGCCGTGGCCGATGCTGCCGGGGTGGACTGTGTGCTGGTGGGCGACTCGCTGGGCATGGTCTGCCAGGGCCGGCGCAGCACGGTGGGCGTGTCGATGACCGACATGCTCTATCACACGGCCAGCGTGGCACGCGGCATTCACCGCAGCCAAGGCACGATCTGGGTGGTGGCCGATATGCCTTACGGCAGCTATGCCGAAAGCCCCGAGCAAGCCATGCGCAACGCCTGTGCGCTGATGCAGGCGGGCGCGCACATGGTGAAGCTGGAGGGCGGTGGCTGGACGGCCAAGACGGTGGAGTTTTTGGTGGCGCGTGGCGTGCCCGTGTGCGCCCACCTGGGGTTGACCCCGCAAACGGTGTATGCCTTGGGCGGCTACCGCGTACAGGGCCGCGAAGAGGCCGAGGCACAGTTGCTGCGCCTGCAATCCAAAGAGCTGCAAGAGGCCGGCGCTGCCATGCTGGTGCTGGAGATGGTGCCAGCCGCCTTGGCGGCCAGCATCACGCAGGATTTACAGCACTGCCACACGATTGGCATTGGCGCAGGCAACGGTACTGCAGGCCAGGTGCTGGTGCTGCACGACATGCTGGGTATGAATTTGGGCAAGATGCCCAAGTTTGTGCGCAACTTTATGGCCGATGCGGGCAGCGTCAAAGGTGCCATGCAGACGTATGTGCAAGCCGTCAAGGACGGCACGTTCCCCGATAACGGCGTGCACGCTTGGTAAGTCCAGGCACACCAAGGGTGCGCTCGGTGCGTATCTGCTAAACGATGACTGGCCCGGCGGCCAGCAAAACACAGGGAGACAGACCATGCAAATCGTTCACACCATCGAAGACTTGCGCCATGCTTTGGCTGGGCGTGGGCGCCCGGCCTTTGTGCCCACCATGGGCAATTTGCACGCCGGACATTTGGCGTTGGTGCGCGAGGCGCGCCGCCATGCGGACACCACGGTCGCCAGTATTTTTGTGAACCGCCTGCAGTTTTTGCCGCACGAAGATTTTGATAGCTACCCGCGCACGCTGCAAGCCGATTGCGAGCAATTAGAGGCACAGGGGTGCAACATCGTATTTGCACCCAAAGAACAAGATTTGTACCCCCAGCCCCAGACCTACAAGGTGCAGCCGGACGCGGCCTTGGCAGATATTTTGGAAGGGCAATTTCGCCCAGGTTTTTTCACCGGCGTGTGCACCGTGGTGATGAAGCTGTTTGCCTGTGTGTTTGGCAGCACCGGCGGTGGCGTGGCGGTATTTGGCAAAAAAGATTATCAGCAGCTGCTGGTGATTCGGCACATGGTGCAGCAGTTTGCATTGCCCATCTCCATCATCGGTTTGGAGACGGAGCGCGCGGCCGATGGTTTGGCCCTGAGTTCGCGCAACGCGTATTTGAGCGCTGAGCAGCGCACACAAGCACGTGCCTTGTCGCAACAGTTGCAGTGGCTGGCCCACCAAGTGCGCGAGGGCGCGGTGCCGCTGGCGCAGCTCGAGGCGCAAGCCATGGCACAACTCAGCGCGCAAGGCTGGCAGCCCGATTACCTCACGGTGCGCCAGCGCCATGATCTGCAATGCCCGGTAGACCATGCGCGCCAAGCACCCTTGGTTGCCCTGGGCGCGGCGCGCCTGGGGGGCACGCGCTTGATTGATAACCTGGAGTTTTAGGGCGCGACCCGTGTCACCTCGGTGCCCCTTTGGCCAGTGGATGGCCAAAGAGGCACTGTTTTTAGGTGGCTGGGGTGCTGTCTGGCGCCGTGTGTTGTTGGGGCTCAAAAAAGGCCACCAGTTGATTGAGCTCCCGGGCGGTGTGCATGAGCTCTTCGGAGGCGCGCCAGGCTTGCTGTGCCTCGCCACGGTTTTCCACAATCAGCGCTGCCACCTGCCGCATGGAGTCTGCAGCCTCTTCAGCGCCAAATGCGGTCAGCCGTGTGGCAGTGGCCAGCTCACGGGTTTCGCCCGCCAGCGCGCTGTGCTGCTGGCTGGCCAGCGACAGCAAGCGCTCTGCGCGGGTGCTGAGGTCGCTGGTTTCGGAGACCGCTGCATCCAGCGACCGAATGGCCGAATACACCTGATCGTGCTGGGCTTCGGAATGCTCGGTCACTTCATACAGCGCGGCGTTCAGCGTTTGGCAGTGGCGGTGAATGCGGCGGGCGGCCAGCGCAATTTCGTCCAGCATCACTTTCAGGTGCAGCTGCATGACGGTGGCTGCATGGTTGAGTTGGGCGGTCTCACCTGTGCCAGAGAGGTTGATGGCACCTTGCAGATCACCTTCCGCAATGCGGTTGAGGCGGCGGATGGATGCATTGAGCGGGTTCACAATGCCGCGAATGAACAAGTGACCCACAGCCGCCACCATCAACAAGCCCGCAATGATGCCGAATAGGGCAAAGCTGCGAATGCGCGCATTGCGCTCCAGCGTTTGTGTGAATTCTTGCTGGGCCGCATCCGCCAAGGATTGGCGCAGGGCTTGGGCCGCCAAGCTGGCGTTGTGTTCCAGTGCCAACAGTTGTTGCTGCACGGCCAAGGGGAGGGTAGTGCTGTCCTTGGGGGCTTTGGACTGGGTGGCAATCAGGGCCTGGCTTTCGTCGGTGTAGTGCTGCAAGGCCTGGGTCAAAGACTGGGTTGCAGCGGATGTTGCGGGCATGGCGCGGTTGAGCGTGCTGAACAGGTCCGCAATGTCGTCGTAATAGTTTTGCAGCTGCTGCACATGGGCAAAAGCCTGTTGCGCCGCTGAGGTGTCGGTCTGGCGCTCCTGCTGCACTTCCAGCACGCTGGCGCGGATGGTGCTCAGCCGTGCCTCAATTTGTCCCACGGCGATGGCCGGCTCAAATTGCTGGTGGTACATCCGCGCAAAGGCTGCGTCTGCCAGCTTCAGTCCGCCAATGCCCAAAGCGCCGCCTGCCAGCATGAGCAAGGCCACAAAGATGGTGCCAGCGCGCATGCCAAAGCGTATGCCCAGCCATGGCGGTAGCTTCCATGTGGGGGGCATGCCGTTGAGGGTAATTTGTTGGTAGAGGGTCTGCGCGTGGGCTATGGCTGCAGGCTCGGCGCGTTTGCGCACCGACATATAGCCAATCGTTTGTTCATTGCGCCGAACGGGCACCACGCAAGCGTCCACCCAATAAAAATCACCGTTTTTGCAACGGTTTTTGACCAAGCCCTGCCAAGGTTTGCCGCTGTGCAGCACTTTCCACATGTCCTCAAACACCGCAGGCGGCATGTCGGGGTGGCGCACGATGTTGTGGCTGTGGCCTTGCAACGCTTCCAGTGCAAAACCACTGACTTCGATAAAGGCTTCATTGGCATAGGTGATGATGCCTTTGAGGTCGGTTTTGGAAACCAAGGTGATGTCCGGCGCAATGTCCACTTGCTGGGTGGTGACAGGGAGGTTTTTCTTCATGCTTGCGTGGTTTAGGAATGGGTCCAAAAACGTTTCATCACCAAGGCTGCCGAGCGGCAGTCTTCGATGCGCAGGACGTCGGTTATGGCGTGTGCAGGGGTGCTGGCATCGCGGCGTTGCGGCGTCATGATGGGCATGCCGTTTTGGCTGTAGAGCGCCCACAACTCCATGGGTTCGCCCTTCTTGGGGCGTGAGCGAACGACGGCCAATTCATCGTTGGCCAGACGCACCATCGTGCCCGGTGGCAATGTGGTCAGTGCGCCGACGGACAGGCGCAGCAGCGCTTCGTCATACAAGCTGGCGCGTTGCAAGTACAGCGCCTTGAGTGCATCTTTGGGCAGGCGGCCTTCGCGGTTGGGCCGGGGTGTGACCATGGCGGCATAAGAGTCGGCAATCGCCAGCAAGCGGGCGCCCGGCAGCATGGCGTCACCGCTTATTCCATGGGGATAGCCGGTGCCATCCAGGCGCTCGTGGTGCTGGCGCACCAACTCCAGCCACAGCGGGTCATCCACACCGTTTTCCTGCAAAATTTCTGCAGAGCGGATGGGGTGTACACGTATCAAGGCGTTCTGGTTGGCATCCAAACGATGGGTTTGCATGTCGAGCTGGGCCTGCCAGGGCAGCAGTGCGATATCGCGCGTCAAGCTGGCGCAGGCCAGCGACAGGCGGGTAGGCGCTTCCAGCCCCATGTCGCGTGCGGCGATTTCTGTGAGTGCGCATCCCAGCAACTGTTGGATGACGATGTAAGGGGACTGCCTGTCAAGGTGGAATGCCGCCAGCAAGGCATCTGCATCATCGGCACAGGCTTGCATCACCGAGTGGGCCAAGCTGCGCACGATGTCGCGCAGCGCGGCTTGCAAAGTATGCGCTTGCAGATGCTGGTGCAGGCGCTTGAGGGTTTGGGCCAAGGCCTCTGCACGGCCAAACACGGGTTGCACCGAAGGCAGGCTGCTGGCCCGGAAGGCAAACTGGGTTTGCGTACTGGTGTTGCTCTGCGGCTCGATGAACGCCGATGCAATCGGGGTGGTTTGGATGTAGGCACCACGTTTGAGGAGCGAATCCAGGTGGCGGGGGATGCTGATGACGTAACCTTCTCGCAGCAGCAGATTGCCGTGCTCGTCGTAGAGCGACCACGGCAATGGTTTGTCAAGCAGTAACTCACTGAGCAGAACTCGGCGCATTCGGGGCTTTGAGGCGGATAAAAATCAAAAGCCGAGTTCTAAACCAATTACGTGACTTCTTAACAATTTGTAACGCAATGAGTGACAAGGGTCAAATGCAGGCAGTGCTCCAGCGTTTTGACGTATTGCGCAGACCATGCTTTGTGTACAGCAGGGGTTCGATGTCTTGATGTGTGTTAAGTGCTTTGCCTTGGGGTGGTCATTCCTGCTGTGCCTATCGGGCGGCAACTGTTAGATTGGGTGCATCGCTCTTTCGCGCTTTATGGCCTACGTTTTATGCACATCAGCTTTTATGGTGCAGCACAAGCTGTCACAGGTTCTTGTTTTCTGATTGAGGCGCACGGTTGCAACTTTTTGCTGGACTGCGGTATGGCGCAAGGTGGGCAAGAGGCCGATGCCCACAATGAAAATGCGTTCGCTTTTGATGTATCAAGTGTTGACTTTGTGGTGCTGACCCACGCACACATTGACCACAGCGGGCTGTTGCCCAAGCTGGTGGCCCAAGGGTTCAAGGGGCCGATTTACACCACGCTTGCCACCCAAGACTTGCTGGAAGTGCTGCTCAAAGACAGCGCGCACATCCAAATCATGGATGCCGAGCGTGCCGCTAGACGCAAGCGAGAGGGTAAAAAACACGAGCGTGATGTGCTGCCGCCGCTGTACTCGCTGGCGCATGTGGCGCGAACGCTGGAGCTGGTCAAAGCCAAGCCATATGGCAAGAAGTTTGAAGTACACCCCAGTGTCCAGGTGCGCTTTCAGGATGCGGGCCATATCTTGGGCTCAGCCATTGTGGAGCTGTGGCTGCGCGATGCCCATGGCCGCACGCAGAAACTGGTCAGCAGTGGTGACCTGGGGCAGCCTGGGCGCGTGATTTTGCGCGACCCCACACCAGTGCAAGAAGCCGATGTGCTGCTGATTGAGTCGACCTACGGCGACCGCCTGCACAAGGACAACGCCAGCACGCTCAGTGAACTGGTGGACATCGTGACCCGCACGGTGCCGCACGGTAATGTGGTGATTCCCGCTTTTGCCGTGGGGCGCACGCAAGAGCTGCTGTATCACTTCATCGATTTGATGCAGCAAGGGCGCTTGCCACCGGTGGAAATTTTTGTTGATTCCCCAATGGCCGTGGCGGCCACGGAAATCACCATGCACCACTTTGCCGTCTTTGATGAAGAGGCCAAGCAGCTCATGGGCACGGCACGCCAGCTGCCCGATGTGCAGCATGTGCACTTCATTCAGGATGTGGAGGAATCCATCAAGCTCAACCGCATCAAGAGTGGTGCCGTCATCATCTCTGCCAGCGGTATGTGCGATGCTGGTCGCGTGCTGCACCATTTGCGCAACAACATTGGCCGCCCAGAGTGCGCGGTGGTGATCTGTGGCTTCCAGTCCTATGGCTCGCTGGGGCGCAGGCTGGTGGACGGCGTCAAGCAGGTGCGCATGTTCGGTGAGCAAATTGATGTGCGTGCATCGGTGCATACGCTGGGCGGTTTTTCTGCGCATGCCGACCAAAAGGCATTGCTGGACTGGGCCGGCGCCTTCCATCCTGCGCCGCGCCACACCTATGTGGTGCATGGCGAACCGCAGGCCGCGCAGGCCTTGGCCAAGGAGTTGCGCAGCCAGCATGGCCATACGGTCACGGTGCCAGAGCTGGGCGAGCGCTTTGCGCTGCAAGGGTTGTCTGCAAACGGCTCATAAAAAAATAGCTGTTGGCGCTTGTATATGCTTGAATTCAGATGGTTTTCTCTCTGAAAGTAAGTATTGATAAGCGCTGATAGCTCATCTTTTATGCAGCTGTCTGCTGGTGCACGCAGCGCAGGCCAGGTAGCGGAGTGGCAGCCTTAGCCGGCTGACACTGGCATCACTACTCCCGTGATGCAACTGGCACAAGCGGGTGCCGCCAAAAACACATAGGCCGGGGCAATGTCTTCGGGCTGGGCCACACGGCCTAACACGGTGTCAGCGCCAAAGTTGGCGAAATCATCTTCGCTGCTGTTGCCCGGGGTCAGCGCAGTCCAGACCGGCCCGGGCGCCACGGCGTTGACGCGAATGCCGCGCTCGGCCACGTTCAGCGCCAGCGATTTGGTAAACGCATGCACCGCGCCTTTGCTGGCGGCGTAGTCCATGGAATAGGGGCAGCCGCTGATGCCAACCGCAGAGCCTGTGTTGATGATGCAGTCCCCACGCTGCATATGCGGCAAGGCGGCGCGGGCCATGTGGATGTAGCCGTAAATATTGGTCTGGAACGTGGCCGCCAGATTGGCATCATCAAGCTGCTCCAGGCTTTCTGCCTGTACAAGGCATGCCGCGTTGTTGACCAAAATATTGAGCGCACCAAATTTTTTGACCACCTTGCGCACCGCCTGTGTGCAGTACGCCGGGTCGCGCACGTCACCGGGCAGCAAGATGCATGCGCCCCCTTCAGCTTGCACATGCTGGCAAGTGGCTTTGGCGTCTTTGTGTTCGTTCAGATAGGCAATCGCAACATGGGCCCCTTCGCGGGCAAACAGCACGGCCACGGCGCGGCCAATGCCGGAGTCACCGCCGGTGATCAGTGCCGTCAGCCCTTGCAGCTTGCCGCTGCCGCGGTAGCGGGGGGCAGTAAACAGCGGCTTGCAGCCCATCAAATATTCTTGCCCCGGCGTAGTGCTGCTGGGCAGTGCATGGCTTTGCGCAGCGGCCGCGCATGCAGATTTTTTTGGGGTGGCAGGCGCAATCTGGGCGGGTGCTGCGGGTGGGGGTGCCATGTGCGCTCCTTGGGGCGGGGTGATAGTCGCGCCAGTTTTGCCACGTGGTGCCCACGGTCTTGGGGGCAAATGTTTACCACGCAGGTAGGAGAGCACCTGTTTCTGCAACTGCAGCGGGTGCGTGGATTGCCCGCTGCGCAGCTATTGCTACGCTGCAGCGCAAAACAGGCCATGGTCAGCTGGCACCAGATGCAGGGGGTGATAGCGTTGGGCAGCAGCCGCGGCTAGCAAGCGGAAAGCAGCCAAGGCATATGGAGCAAGATGCTGCCCCAGACCGGGTAGCTGGCCCGCCATGTGACGCTTTCACCTTGTGGCCGTATGCGGGGTTGCGGGGCGAATTCGGGTGGCGCAGGCATGAGGTCGGTAATGCACAGCAATGACGCCATCCAGAAATGAGAGGCTTGTGCGCTGTTTGTCAGCATGGCGTGCTCCGTGCTTCAACTTGGATAGCGCATCGTGCTTGCAGACTGTGACGATTTAAAGAACGGCGCGCTGGCGGCAGCTTCACCGCTATTTATTCATGGGGTGGTTCTGCCTGGCGAAACGAAAAATTGGTCGCGCACGTGACCCCGTGTGGGGGGCTTCCCGAATGGCAGCACGGGGGGAAGGCGATAGTTTTAAGGCATTCACAACCTGAGATGGAATGGCTTTTATGCGCTCGCACTTCAACCACTGGCCCCGTCGTGTTCCCCATACTTTGACGGTGCCTGCAACTTCGCTGTGGGACAACTTGGAGACCAGTGCGCGCCGCTACCCTGACAAAGCGGCCTTGCTGTTTTTTGGCAATGTCACCAGCTACCGTGAGCTGGCGCAGGGCGCTGAGCGGCTGGCCGCGCACTTGCATGCATCGGGCGTGCGCAAGGGCGACCGGGTGATTTTGCTGATGCAGAACCTGCCCCAGCTGGTGATGGCGCACTTTGCCATCTTGCGGGCGAATGCGGTGGTGGTGCCGGTGAACCCGATGAATCTGGCGCAGGAGCTGGAGCACTACATCACCGATGGCGATGTCAAAGTGGCCATCACCACGGCAGACCTGGGCGCAGAGTTGGTCAAAGCCAGCAATGCCTTGCCTGCGGGCCAGGGGTTGCAGCAGGTGGTGGTGACGCAAGTGGGCGAATACCTGCCGCCGCCCGCGCAGCGCGAGCCGGTGCCCGAAGTCTGGCAGGCCTGGCTGACCATGGCGCGCCCGGCCCTGCAGCTGGAGGGCGGGCAGGTCGTGCCCTGGGAGCAGGCGCTGGCCTGCACTGCGCCCGCACCAGCGCTGACGGTGGGGCCGCAGGACCTGAGCGTGCTGCCCTACACCAGCGGCACCACCGGCCTGCCCAAGGGCTGCATGCACACGCACGCCAGCATCATGTTCAATGCCGTGGCCAGTGCGGTGTGGGGGGCGGCCACCAGCGAGAACGTGACCCTGGCGGTCATCCCCATGTTCCACATCACGGGCATGGTGTCCATGATGCATTCCACCATCTACGCCGGTGGCAGCATGGTGCTGATGCCGCGCTGGGACCGGGAGCTGGCCGGGCGCCTGATCTCGCAGTACAAGGTCACCAACTGGACCAACATCCCGACCATGGTGATCGACCTGTTTGCCAGCCCGAACTTCCAGCAGTTCGACCTCAGCAGCCTGACCTACATCGGCGGTGGCGGCGCCGCCATGCCCCAGGCAGTGGCGCAGCGGCTGTTCGAGGCCTATGGCCTGCGCTACCAGGAGGGCTACGGGCTGACGGAAACCGCGGCCCCCTCGCACAACAACCCACCCGAGCATGCCAAGCAGCAGTGCCTGGGCATTCCCTTCATCAGCACCGACGCGCGCGTGGTGGACCCCGATACGCTGCAAGAGATGCCCGTGGGTGAGCAGGGCGAAATCGTGGTCAGTGGCCCCCAGGTGTTCAGCGGTTACTGGCGCAACGAGGCCGCCACCCGCGCGGTGTTTGTGGAGCTGGATGGCAAACGCTTTTTCCGCACGGGTGACCTGGGGCGCATGGATGAAGATGGCTATTTCTTCATCACCGACCGCCTCAAACGCATGATCAATGCCAGCGGCTTCAAGGTCTGGCCTGCAGAGGTGGAGGCACTGATGTTCCGCCACCCGGCCATTCAAGAGGCCTGCATCATTTCGGCCAAAGATGCGTACCGCGGCGAGACGGTCAAGGCCGTGGTGGTGCTGCGTGCCAGCCACCAGGGGCAGGAGACCGAGGAAAGCATCATCGCCTGGTGCCGCGACAACATGGCCGCCTACAAGGTGCCTCGCTTGGTGTCCTTTGTCGACGCACTGCCCAAGAGCGGCAGCGGCAAGGTGATGTGGCGCCTGCTGCAGGAGGCCGAGACCGCCACCGCCTGAGGCCAGCGCCGGGCCTTGCCAGCGGATGCTGGGCCCGGTGTGGGCTGCGGTTGGCGTTTTTCATAGCTGCCTGCGCAGGTGGGATGCGCGCTAGCCGCCATTTTTATTCAAAGGCGACATCCGCCCCGTGGCTGCGGCAGATCAAGCATTTTCTGGCGCACCAGCCCGGCAAGGCCGCTGCCGAGGAGTAAGCTTGGGGCGCTATGGCCCATGTCACTTTTCCCCCTCCCTACCATTCCCCCAACCGCGTCGCCGACCAGTTGCGCGACCATGGCTACGCCGTGCTGCAGCCCGCGGACACGGCGGCCTGGATTGGCTGCGAGGTGGCGGACCTGATTGCGTTGACTCCGGACTGGGCGTCCCTGCCGCCCGATGAATTCCTGCGCGACGGCGGGCGCTATCGCTTTCGCCGTCATGCCAGCTTCCGGGTGCAGGGCGATGCCGTGCAGCAGGTGCCGCACCGCGCGCACTGGCAGCCGGTCAAGTACAACGCCTTGCACGGCGGCATGGAGCGCTGGTTTGCGCCCATGCTGGCCCACACCACGCAACTGGCCGTGTGGCCGCAGCTGATTGCCAAGCTGGCCCAGCTGTCGCAGCAGCTGTTTGCGCCCGACCCCGCCGAACCCTGCTTTGTGGAGGCGCACCAGTTCCGCATCGACACGGCCAGCGGCATCGGCCGCCCGACGCCCGAAGGCGCGCACCGCGACGGCGTGGACCTGGTCGCCGTGTTCCTGGTGGGGCGCGAAGGCGTGAAGGGCGGTGAGACCCGCGTGTTCGAGGCCAGTGGCCCCAGCGGGCTGCGCTTCACCCTGACCGAGCCCTGGTCGCTGATGCTGCTGGACGATGCCCGCATGATCCACGAATCCACCCCCATCCAGCCGCTGGACGAGGCCCGCCACGGCGCGCGCGACACCCTGGTGGTGACCTGCCGCCGGCAGTGCTTCCAGGGCGATGAGGGCAAGAATCCAGTCTGAGTTCCTGTTTGATTTGACACGCGTCAAGACAGTCGGTGTACTACAGGGGCAGACTGCATCCATGGGCTGGCACATGCCAGCCCCTGTTTCACACAACGAGGAGTTATCCATGTTCAAGCACATTCTGGTTCCGGTGGACGGTTCGGCCACTTCCATGCTGGCCGTGACCAAGGCCGCCGAGTTGGCCAAGGCCTTTGGCAGCGAAGTCACCGCCGTCTACGTGCTCGATCCCTATCCCTTCACGGGCGTGGGCGCCGACTTTGCCTATGGCCAGGCCCAGTACCTGAGCGCGGCCACCGCCGAAGCCAACAAGGCGCTGGAAGACGTGCAAAAGACCATGGCCGACGCCGGCGTGGCGGTCAAGACCCTGGTGGGCGAGGGCCATGCCGTGCACGAAGGCATTGCGCGCGTGGGCGAGAACGTGGGCGCCGACCTGATCGTCATGGGCTCGCACGGCCGCCGTGGCCTGGAAAAGCTGGTGCTGGGCAGCGTGGCGCAGCGCGTGCTGCAGACCGCCCATGTGCCGGTGCTGGTGGTGCGCGACTGAACATGCGCACCCCGCCCCAGGCCGGCCTGACGGGCCGGTGGGGGCGAGTTGCTTGCACAACGCTGCTTCGGCAGCGTTTTTTTATGGCGGGATGGCGGGCCGCCGCCGCGGGCCGGGTGAACCTACTGACCCAGGCGGGCGTACAGCGCATCGGCCACGCGCCGTGCGGTTTGCAGCATCTGGATGCTCAGCGGGGCCAGCAGGCGGATACCGCCGCCCTTGCCGGTGCGCAGGCGGTGGGCATCGTCCAGGCGCTTCCACTGCACGAAGAAATGTTCGATGAAGCGCAGCATCAGCGCCAGCTGCAGGGCAAAGCGCTCGGAGGGAAAGCCCAGCCGGCCCAGTGGCGCCAGCAGCTGTTCCAGCAACTGCAGCAGCTGGGTGGGGTGGGTGCTGACCGTCAGCGCCACACCCAGGGTGGAGGCGCAGGCCAGGCGCAGGGCGCTGACGGTGGCCAGCGCGTAGTGGCCCATGACGGCGTGGAAGACGGCGATCAGCGCAGCGGCGATCAGCACCGAGGCGATCAGGCGCCGCGCCACGCGCGTGGCCGTCCCCAGGCTGAACCACAGCATGGCACAGCCCAGGGCGCACAGTACCAGGGCCCAAGGGGCCTGCAGCAGGAACAGCACGGTGCTGAGCACGGCCATCAGCCCCAGCTTGAGGCCGGGGCGCAGGCCGTGCAGCCAGGTGTGGTGTTCGCTGTAAAGGCTGCCCATGCTCAGTCGCCCAGGGCCTGCAGACGCTGGCGCACATCGGCCTCGTAGGCCGCGCAGACCGTGGCGCCGGGGCCGTCGGCACGCAACTGGCCCGCATCCAGCCAGAGCACGCGCTCGAAATGGCGCACATGCTCCAGCAGGTGGGTGGAGACGATGATCTGCTGCGGTGCCTGCGCCATGTCGCGCGCCAGACGCGCCTGGCCCGGCAGGTCCAGGCTGGCGTAGGGCTCGTCCAGCAGCAGGCTGCGCGGGCCGGCCAGCAGCAGCGCCAGCCAGCACACCTGCTGGCGCTGGCCCTGGCTGAGGCTGGTGACCGCCCGCTCGGCCCAGTCCTGCAGGCCGCGCTGCTGCAGGAAGGCCAAGGCCTGCGCCTGGGCCTGCTGCTTGCTCAGCCCCTGTGGGCGCAGGCCCAGGGCCAGCTCCTCCAGCACGGTGGGGAAGATGATCTGGTCGTCCGGGTTCTGGAACATCATGCCGACCCAGCGGGCGCGCTGGCTGCCGGCGGCATGCAGGTCCTGGCCCTGGCTCAGCACCCGGCCGGTGTCGGGCACTTCCAGGCCACACAGCAGGCGCAGCAGACTGGTCTTGCCGGCGCCGTTATCACCGATCAGGCCGATGCGCGGCTCGGCCAGCGACAGGCTCAGTCCGTCGAACACCGTGGTGCGGCCACGTTGCAGGCGCACCTGCTGCAGCGCCAGGTGGGGCACAGGGACAAAGTCGGGGGCGGCAGCGGCGGTCACGGTCATGCAGATGGGGCGAAGGGCAAGGCAGGGCGCATTGTGCCCGATGGGCCCGGGCCGGGTGGCCATGTAGGACGGTGCCCACGCGCTGGGCGCGGGCGGCTGCCCATAATGGTTGGCATTCCCAACCCAGGAGTTTTGTGATGAGCCAATACCAAATTGCGGTGATCGTGGGCAGTTTGCGCAAGGAATCGTTCAACCGCCAGCTGGCGCATGCCTTGGTCAAGCTGGCCCCTGCGCAGGTGCAATTCAAGGAGGTGGCGATCGGGGAGCTGCCCTTGTACAACCAGGACGCCGACGGCCACGAAGTGGCCGTGGTCAAGCAGTTCCGCGATGCCATCCGCAGCGCCGATGCGGTGCTGTTCGTGACGCCGGAGTACAACCGCTCCATGCCCGGCGTGCTCAAGAATGCGCTGGACCAGGGTTCTCGCCCCTACGGGCACAGCGTCTGGGACGGCAAGCCGGCGGCGGTGATCGGCATGTCGGTCGGCGCCATCGGTACGGCGCTGGCGCAGCAGCATTTGCGCAATGTGCTGGCCTACCTGAACATGCCCACGCTGGGGCAGCCGGAGATGTTCCTGCAGGCCAAGGACGGCTTTTTCAACGCCGATGGCAGCGTGGGCGAGCAAAGCCGCGCGTTCCTGCAGAAGTTTGTCGAACTGTTCGCCGGCTGGGTGGCGCAGCACAAACGCTAGGCCGAGGGGTGCAGCCGCTCTGACGCAACCTTAAAAAGAGAGCTGCCAGCGCAGGTACTGTGTGCTTTTGCAGAGGTTTTCTCTGTCAAAAGCAGCAAGCATAAGCGCTGGCAGCTCTTCTTTTTTAGTGTGTTTACGGGGCCTTTGCGCTGTCGATGGCGTCGACGATGGTCTTGCCCGTGCTTTGCACGCCAGGGCGGTTGAAGCCGGGGCCGGGGGTGACGGCCGGATGGTCCAGCAGGTACTGGCGCACTTGCTGGGCCTGGGCTGCGCGCGATGGGGCCTCCGGCGCGGGCGCCGGGGTGTTGCGCGTGTTGTACAGGTAGGTTTCGTACACGGCTGTCTGCTGGCGCAGCTCGGCCTGGTCGGCACGCTGCTGCTGCATCCAGTAGCCGCCGAGCACCAGTGCGCCGACCAGGATCGCGACGCTCAGCATCAGAAAGGAAGCCAGTTGGGAGTCGTTGCTGCTGGAAGCAGCGGGTTTGCGTGCGGCCATGGTGAATGTCTGAAAAACTAGGGTTAGCCCGAATCATTGTAGACGCTGGAAACACTGTGTAACTATTTGTGGTGCGATCGGGTGGGCTTTGTGCACACCCAGCGGGTACCAGCCTTCGTGTTTGGCTATGTGCGTACTTCTACTTAGGTGGCCAAAATCACTGTTTTGGTGCGTGCAAGTGCCTGTTTTTGTTGATGATTTGTGGCGAATTTCCAGGGTTTGCGCCTAATCTTGGTGCGGGCCAATATTTTTAAAATGTGTGTCACATTGCTGCGGCCTGCCGCGCGCGTTCTGTTTTGCAGATGGCGTAGCTGCAGCCCCTGGCTCCACCGATTACTACCGACAACAAGGACTCCCATGGTCATGATTCGCCGTACTTTTATTGCCGCCTGCGCCACCGCTGCGCTGGCGACCGCAGCAGGCACCGCAGTGGCCGCCCCCAAAGAAGTGAAGATGGGCTATGCGCTGGCCGTGAATTCGCACTACGGTGCTGCGGCCAAGGCCTGGACGGAATCCGTGGAAAAGGCCACCGGTGGCGCCTTTGCCATCAAGCAGTTTCCTTCCAGCGCGCTGGGCGGTGAGCGCGAGTTGATCGAAGGCCTGCAACTGGGTACGGTGGAAGCCGCAATTGTCTCCACCGGTGCGCTAAGCAACTTTGTGGGCGATGTCGGTATCGTGGATATTCCCTTCCTGTTCCGTGACACCAAGCACGCCCGTGCCGTGCTGGACGGCAAGTTTGGCCAGGACCTGCTGGGCAAGTTCAAGCAGCGTGGCCTGGTGGCACTGGCCTGGGGGGAGCAGGGCTTTCGCCACCTGACCAACAACAAGGTGGCGGTCAAGGGCGTGCCCGATATGAAGGGCCTGAAGATCCGTGTGACCGAGAACCCTGTGCACATCACGGCCTTCCGCACCCTGGGTGCGTCGCCCACCCCTATGTCCTGGCCTGAAGTGATCAGCGCCCTGCAGCAGGGCACCATCGACGGCCAGGAAAATCCCATTTCCGTGCTGACCTCCTCCAAGCTGTGGGAAGTGCAAAAGCACCTGTCGCTGACGGCCCACGTGTATGCGCCCATGGTGCTGATCCTGTCGCCCACCTTCTGGGGCAGCCTGACCGACGCGCAAAAGGCCGCCTTCACCGAAGGTGCCAAGGCCGGTGGCGTAGCGTCGCGTGCCTTCGTGGACGACGTGGAAACCAAGGGCGTGGAAATGGCCAAGAGCCATGGCATGCAGGTGGTCGAGAAGGTCGACACGGCGGCCTTCCGCACGGCCCTGGAGCCCGCGTACAAGCAGTACGCGAAGAAGTTCGGCCAACAGACGCTGGATGCGATTGCCAACGTGAAGTAAGCCAGCACGGCTTGCGCGACGCCAGACCTGGCATCGGAGTGCCTGCGTGAGCCCCAGGGCCGCGCAGGCTTTTTGCCTTCGGGCGGATGGCGCAAGACCGTGTTTGGGTGCCCGGGCAATGAAGTCCTTGCATGCCCGGGGTGTCTGCACTCTTTTCGAGAAAGAGCCGCGTGCAGGGTGGGGCGGTGGCCCGCACCCCACGCTCTATCGACGTATGCTGAATTGCATTGAACGGTGGCTGGTGGCCGCCAACCGCTGGATTTTGATCGTGCTGCTGCTGGCCATGGCCGGCATCATCTTCACCAACGTGGTGCTGCGCTACACCACGGGCGACTCCATCATCTGGGCCGAAGAAGTGGCCCGCCACATGATGATCTGGGTGGCCTTCCTGGGCGCCGGCCTGGCCCTGCGCTTTGGTGGCCATGTCGCCATCGACAACCTGCACCGCGCCGTGAGCACGCGCATGGCGCGCATGATGCGCTCAGTGGTGCTGCTGGGCTTGTCGGCCTTCTTCATCTTCATGGCGGTGGCCTCCAGCGACTATGTCTGGCGCACGCGTTTCCAGAGCACGGCTGCCACGGACATTCCGATCTCCTTCATCTACGCCGCGATGCCGGTGGGCTTCGTGCTGATGCTGGTGCACCTGCTGATGATTGCCCGGCGTTATGTGCTGGATGGCGACTACGCGCGCTCCGAAGAGATCGATGGCGAAGCCGCAGGCTCGCTGTAAGCCAGGCCGGGACAGGGATTCAAAAAAATGACTTTGACTTTGATTGTGGGCCTGGTGCTGTTGATGGTGCTGGGCTTTCCGGTGGCCTTTGCCTTGGCCATCGCTTCCGCCATCGCCGTGTTTGTGGGGGGCAAGTACCCCCAACTGGTGGTGTTCAAGGAAATGTTCACCGGCATCGACAGCTTTCCGCTGATGGCCGTGCCGTTCTTCATCTTTGCGGCCGAGCTGATGTCGGGCGGCGCGCTGACCCAGGTGCTGCTGCGTTTTGCCGCGCAGTTCGTGGGGCACCTGCGTGGTGGCCTGGGCTATGCCAACGTGGGGTCGTCGGTGCTGTTTGCAGGGATCTCGGGCTCGGCCCTGGCCGATGCAGCCGGGCCTGGCGCCATGATGACCAAGATGATGACCAAAGCCGGCTATGACCGTCCGTATGCGGCCGCGTTGACGGCCAATTCGGCCATCATCGGTCCCATCATTCCACCGTCGATCAGCATGATCATCTACTCTTTGCAGGATGAGAACGTCTCGGTGGGCGCGCTGTTTATCGCGGGTTTTGTGCCGGGCCTGCTGATTGCCGCAGCACTGTGTGCGGTGAATTGGTGGGTGAGCCGGCAGCGCGGCTACCGTTCCACCGAAGCACGTCCGTCCGGCAAGGATATGCTGCTCAACACCATCAAGGCCATCCCCGTGCTGCTGCTGGTGGCCTTGATCATCATTGGTATCCGCTTCGGGGTGTTCACCCCCACCGAGGCCTCGGTCGTGGCAGTGGTGTACGCCTTCATCTGCGGTAAGTGGATCTACCGCACGCTGCACTGGAGTGCGATCCCTGCCATCACCTCGCGTTCGGCGTTGCTGACGGCGTCGGTGTTGCTGGTGATGGCGGCCTCCCAGCCGTTCGCTTGGATTCTGACGGTGGAGGGCGTGCCCCAGTACTTGTCCGAGCTGATCATCAGCTGGGAGCTGTCGCCCATCATGTTCCTGCTGGCGGTGAACGTGCTGTTGCTGATCTTTGGCATCTTCATGGAACCCCTGCCTGGGATCATGATTCTGGTGCCCATCCTGGCGCCGATTGCGAACGCCCTGGGCATCGATCCCATCCAGTTCGCCATGGTGGTGGTGGTCAACCTGACGCTGGGTATGATTACACCGCCGGTCGGGGGCTTGCTGTTCGTGACCTGTGTGGCGACGAAAACCTCGTTGTCCGAACTCAACCGCGAGCTGCCGATTTTCCTGGTGGCGCAACTCATCGTGCTGCTGCTGCTGACCTTTGTGCCTGCCCTGTCGGTGTGGCTGCCGCACTCCCTGGGCTTCTGAGCCGCGCGGCGCACCATGCACAACGCCCGGATGTTCCGGGCGTTTTTTATGCAAGGTGGGTCGCGCAAGGGCAATAAAAAAGGCCTTGATTGCTCAAGACCTTTTAAATTGGCGGAAGGGGCGTCCGCCATTGCTACGTTCATTGAAGTTCAGTATGATCTGATAAGGTTTTGATTATAAAAGATAAATATCTGATTCATTGTTCATCGAAGTTCGTGGTGAATCGCTAACGGCCCATGTTTTATGTGGGCAGTATGTGGGACAGGACTTCAGGCCAGTACATGTATGCCACGTATCGCTAAGCAACTATCGGATCGAGCTGTCGCAGCCATCAAGACGGAGGGACGCCATCCCGTTGGAGGTGTTCCAGGATTGCACCTGCGTGTCACTGGGGAGGGACATCGTGGTTGGGTGCTTAGAGTGCAAGTTGGCGACAAACGACGTGATTACGGCTTGGGAGCCTATCCAGAAGTTTCATTAGCAGATGCTCGCGAGAGGGCTCGGGACATGCGTGGGCAGATTAATGCAGGCGAGGCTCCAGTCGGGTCTATGCGTGCACGCAAAGCTTTGCTGATCGAGAAAACCTTTGTGCGTACTTTTGAGAGTTGTGCCGAAGCATTTCTTGAAGACAAGGAAAAAGAATGGAAGAACCCCAAGCACCGACAGCAGTGGCGCAATACCTTGCAAAGCTACGTCTACCCCTTCATCGGGAAATTGGGCGTCGATGAGATTGAGCTTCCTCATGTCTTGGCTTGCTTAGAACCAATTTGGCATAGCAAAACAGAGACTGCCGTACGTGTGCGTGGCCGTATCGAGACAGTTCTCGATTGGGCTCAAGTACGCAAGTACAGAAAAAAGGAAAACGTTGCAAGGTGGAAAGGGCATCTGGATAAGGTGCTGGCGGCTCCTAGAAAGATCCAGAAGGTAGAACATCACAAAAGCATTCCGTATGGAGAAATAGCGGATTTTGTGAGCAAGCTCAAACTTCGTCAGGGGATGGCTGTAAAAGCTCTAACGCTTCTCATTCTCACATGCACTCGATCTGGTGAGGTACGTGGAGCCAAGTGGAATGAGGTAGATCTTGATAAGGGGATCTGGACTATTCCCGCTGAGCGTATGAAAGCAGGCAAGGAGCACCGTATTGCGTTGTCTAGTGCCGCACTGGAGTTGCTGAGGGCGTTACCAAGGGTCGAAGGTAGCAATTTGCTTTTCCCCGGCACCAAGGGGCAACCCCTATCCGATATGACGCTCTTGGCAGTGATGCGCCGTATGGATGTGGCAGCAGTCCCGCACGGCTTTAGATCTACCTTCCGCGATTGGGTAGGTGACTGCACTTCGTATCCGTCTGATCTTGCTGAGGCGGCCTTAGCACATACATTAGAGAGCAAGGTCGAAGCCGCATACAGACGCTCTGATGCACTAGAGCGACGTCGCTCAATGATGGAGGATTGGGCGAAATTCTGTGCCAAGCAGTAATGGCAACATATCTATTGAGCGCTTCTCAAAACCTCGACCTTAAGCCAGTTGCGGCGGGCTGTTGATACACAGCTTGCGCAACTGTCACACCCCGCTCGGTTATCAGCTTTACTACCTGTCGGGTCCCGGACGATTGGCTGCTTAAAAACAAGCGTCCGTTGCTGCATGGCCGAGAGGGAGGGTGTGCAGAATTTTGTGTAAACGGACAATCCACCGCAGGTGCAAGTCTGCATGTCCGTAAGCACAATGACAGCCAAGAAACACGAAGTCCCTGAAGAACTGCTGGCGAAACTGCTGGCTGATTACAAGAAACCTGAAGACCTGATCGGCGAGAACGGCCTGCTCGAGCAGCTGACCAAGCTGCTGGTAGAAAAGACGCTGGACGCCGAACTGACCGAGCACCTCGGCCACGACCGACACGAACCGGTGGTCAACACCGGCGGCAACACTCGCAACGGCAAGAGCAGGAAGACGCTCAAGGGCGAGTTCGGCGAACTGCCCATCGAGGTGCCGCGCGACCGCAAGGGCACCTTCGAACCCCAACTGATCCCCAAGCACCAGACCCGCTGGGCCGGCTTTGACGACAAAATCATCTCCCTGTACGCCCGCGGCATTGTATTGACCCAGCGGTTTCTGCACAGGTCAGGCTGCTAAAGCATAAGCCTCAGCGGGGGTCTTCATGCCCAGCGCCTGATGAGGGCGCCGGTGGTTATAAAAGCCGATCCAATCTGCGAT
>NZ_JAZHFR010000048.1:0-26783 GCF_036541385.1 Comamonas sp. GCA5
GTCCAGGACAAGGGCTGTCTTACGCTTGGCTGTCCAGCGCTTGATGTCGTCTTCCATCAGGGTGCTCATCGTCGTTTCCTTCAACGTTAACACCTGAGCAGGAATTCACTGGGTCAATACAGCACACCCTCAGCTTGCTTCAACTTGAACAGCCAAGGCAACAGCTGCTTTTTGGCTACGCCTTCATTCCACCCCATTGGTGACGTCAAACCGAGGCGTGCCAATTCTTTGCCACGCAGCGTCAGTTCAAAGCGCACCAAACGATCAGCAACTTCCGTCAGGTACTCACAGCCATGAACATGAGCAGGAATTGCACGCCCCTTCTTCTTCAACTCGATACCCTTGCGGTACCACTTGAAGGTTCGGCGTTTCGAGCCCTGCCCAATGTAGCCCGTCTCCAAGCCATACAAGCTCACATCACCAGCGTTGCCGACGATGTATTCACGCAGGGCAATCATCAAGGCTTGGGCATGCTCCGATGATCCGCAATCAACATGTACCGCCACATCAACGCGCGTGAGGGCGTAGTCACCGCGACCAATAGCTGCACGCTCCAACGGTGAGGGAAGAAAGCCCAAAAGCTTGAATGCCTTTTTGATAGCAGCAAGAACTCCCGCATGCAGGTTCAAGTGACCTACGATATTTTGCCCTGTTAGAAATTTTGGCACGCTGAACTCCAGCAACAACGCGTGGCAGTTTTCTTGGCTGAACATTTGAACGCACGCACCAGCAAGTGGGCATTTGATAAGGAACTTGTAGCCATCCTGCTTGAGGTTGGCATTATTCAGCGCAAGTTCTTGCAAGGGTGGGTGCTTCACCCGCACTTTGACCTTGACCGTATCAATCAACAATGAGTAAAACGGCTTCCACACCTTGGTTTTAGCCTTGGCTTTGCTTTCAGCTTTGGCTTTAGAGGCCAAGTCAAAGGCCAAGCCCAAACCTACGTGGGGGCTTGAATTCAAATTGAAATCTACTCCCACCAGGCTTGGAACACGCTTGAACTCGGGAAGTGAAGCACTACAAACTTTTGCCAGCAAACGTTCACGCAAAGTCAACTTTGTTGTGCTGCGTGCTAAGTTATTGAAATTCATTGGGAATATCCAGGGGCTTGAGCAGGCTGATGTCATGTATTACAGCCCGTCATGAATTGAGTGATGCTTGCTGCCACACTGTCATGCTTAGTGCTTGTGACGTTGTGACAACGTGACAGCAGGAACTAGCTATCCAGCGCGATCAGGTGAAACGAATTCGACCGAGCACTGCATAAAAACGCTTGCGCTCTGATTCGCCGTTCATGCTTGGAACGCGCTTCTGATGCTGATAGCCAGCAACCTTGGTGCATTTCAGAAACCCCGCAGCCAAAAGTGCGCGTGCAGCGGCTTCTGTGCCAAATTTCTGGCCAACAAGCTGTTCAAAAACTGAAGGAAGGAACAGATACTCCGCATCCTCACCGTGACCGACGCGATACCCATAGATGCGTGAATGATCAGGTGAATGGAACTGTGCGAGAGGAGGAAACTTGCTCGCGTTCTGGTCAATACAGGCACGTACAGTTGCCACGACTTGCTCGGCAACGCTGTGGCTGCCATGAACGTTGCGCTTCAAATGCTCCTCCAGCACCAGGCGAACGGAAGCAACGAGGGTTTTGCGATCAATGTCCAGCAGATTGAACTTTTTAGCCAGCATCCCTGCACAACACCAAGCAGCCATGCCCTGCACCAGACGGGCCGTGACAGGGTTGTTGACAGGCAACCCTTCCAACAACTCCTCCTCAAACAGAGCAAGATTTTTGTCAAGCCCATTGCGGATATAGGATGCATTTTTAGCCACGCTATGCACCCATGTGTCCCAAACTGCACCATACACACGAGACGTAGCAAGCTTCATGTGCTCAGCGAACTGCTTGGCAGTCATGTTGTCAGGCAAAACATGGAAGGTGCCGTGTGGCGCCTGAATGTGCAGTTCAAGCAAACGTGCGGCAAGACCTTCGTTGACCTTGATCCCCCGCGCACCCGACGTCATTTCGGCCACTGTGCTTTCGTTGGCAGCCACCAGCGTGACTCGAATGGCACCCCGCTGAACGACCTTCTGCGCACCTGAACTAACTTTGCGATTTGCTCCGTTCTCAATGTCAAAAACCAGCTTGATCAAATCGAAAGGTGCATCGGCCTGTCGAAGTTCATCCATGAACGCAGGTGCGTCCGAATGTTCGCGTAACTTCAGTTCAATGCCTTTAGTGGTTCCCGCAAAGGTTTCAATATTCTTGCCAGAGTTGATAAGCGACTGCCCCACACGCAGCAGTGTTGTTTTGCCTTGGCTGCTGGGGCCGACAAACATGAGCACCAATTTCGGCAACGCGAATGCTTGGTTCAGTAAGGGAGTCAAGCCAGCCAGTACGGCAATCAGCATGTAGGGGTTACGAACAACGTACACCCCAACTTCTGACTTCCACTGTTCTACAGTTCCAGATGCAGGTGGATAAGTCGCAACGCCCAGCAAAATGCGCAGCGCGATGGGCGAAGGCTCATCACCAAACATATGGATCTTGTCGCGCCACACAAAAAACTCGATGACATGACCGTCATAGTCCACCCGATGGTAGCCATCATGCTCAGCGATGTAAGCAGGCTGATGGTATGGGGGCTGGCGGATCAGCGCTGCAAGCTCATTGGCTCCTTTTCGAGATTGGAAGGGAAACAAGTCTGAGTCGACAGCGAGCGCAGCCACCTCTTCCAAGTTTCCATTGCTCATCTTCTTCAGGTCAATTTGACTCAGCACTTTTTCACCGGCTTCATTCACTGACTCGACAGCAATGTGACCAGTTCGCTTACCGTGTGCATCGACAACACGAAAGACAGCTTTGATGGCCTTAGGCAAAGGTGAGAGAATATTTTCCTCGTCGAGGCCGGGTTGTTCTTTGGTTCGTTTATCCTTCTTCACCAAAGAAGGAGTGGCCTGCTGTGGGCTTTGCGTTGTGGGAGCGGTGTGCAGCGCGGGGCTGCTATGAGCCTTCTTGCGCTTCATGCTGCCCCACCGATCTGCTCGTCACGCTCAGAGATACGCGCTTTGATATATGCTTCAACCTCGCTCAGGGGCCAAGCGACCATGCGGCTGCCGACCTTGACGCCAGGCTTAAAATCCTTGCTCGCGATACGGGCGTAGAGGGTGGAGTTGGACCATCCGGTCATCTCCAGAACTTTGCGCTTGCGAATCAGCGCTTCTTGAAATTGTTGTGCCATATAAGCCTCCTTGAAAGAACTATTGAAGTTGGTTCAATGAGTCCCGTCGAACCCATCAGCATCCGGATGAGTTCAATTTTGGAGGCGTGGCAGTCCGGAATTTCTAGTCCATGATGAGTCCATCAGGACTGATGATGGAATCCATCATGGATTTCGCTTTAGCTCTGAGTAGCTCTTGAAGCATTTCTCTATGAGAGCTTGCACACCAGTGGGACCGAAACCTTCCCGCCCTTTAAGTCCAGCTTCGTCAATTGAAGCAAGCCAATCGTCTTTCAGTGTCACAGGCGGAAACTCACTATCTTGCTTACAGCTGTAAAGCTCGCGTGAAAAAATATAGGTCAGCGCCTGCAGCCGTTTAAGCTCTTTTGTGACGTTCGCCAGCTTTTGATCACGATATGAAGGCCCCTTAATTGCACCCGAATTTTCAGCAGAGGCTATGGGATCACTTATTAGGTCTTGGGAAGACTGGTTGACCGTACCAGCGGTCAACGTGCTTAATTGCTGGTGGATTAAATTAAGCCCCTCGGGGAAGACATTTTTTCCGAATCTATGCCAAAGAAATTCAATAGCACTTACGACGTCCACTCTTACCTGCCTGAATTTTCTGGGGTTATCTATGAGAGTTGCATTTCCTCCCAGCTGCGGTTCATAATACACATGATCAGGCAATTGACTACGTGTAGGCAGTAGTGCAGTTTTCATTGCTCTAACACGTTTTTCATATTCAACCTTCCACTCCGAGTCAGCCTCCTTTTTTTCATTGACTTTCTCAAGCTTAGGCTCAACATCACCAGCAATTGCGGCGATCTCCCACAACGCCCTATTTGGCACGCGAGCCTCGCCTCCCCAATCTGGGGAAGAGATGAGATTTTCTTTTTTTGCTTGGGTTGAAATATTAGATGTCGCCATTTAATAACCTTTTTTACTTCCTCAACGATAAAAATCCAAGCGGGCCAGATAATTCTTCCATCAACTACAGGCATGCCGCTGATCGCCAAACACTCCAAGCAGTGCGGCAATTTCTAATCAGAACCTGACGAAATAAAGCCGCAGCGCGGCAATAATTAAGTACAGTTTTTGTGCGCCACCCGTGATCGCAAGGTCTACTCACCCAAACCGTCCTTGAAAGGATTTTCACCCTACCCTCATCCGCTTTCAGATGACCGATGACTTTGTTGCATAAACAAATTTTCTTTCACTGCGAGTGACATTTGAGCAAGTTTTTTACCAACTTAATCAAAAAATATCTTTTCTTCACCACAACCTTCCGCGACAGAAAATTGTTTAATGCAACAACGAATAATGAAACTATGCCTTTTTATCTTATTTACGAATTTATTAGTTTAGACAAAAAATCAACCCATAAATTGTAGGCAGATCGCCTTTCTTCGTAATACCCATATTGATCATATATACCCTCCACGCCAGGCAATTTGTGATTTAAACACATTTCAGAAATATCACGACTCACACCGAGAGCACGCATATGAGATTTCATGGTTGAACGCAAGTCATGAGGGGTAAAACGTCTTACAGGAGGCTTGTAATACTCTAACCAATAATCTATTGACTCTCTAATTGAATCCTTATTGATATGCGCATCACCACCATTTCGTTCAGCGCGGCTCAGTGTTCTTGTTGGCAAAATAAAAACAGAGTTATGGCTAAATGTAATCAGCTCGTTGAACCACTCAACAACAAGAGCAGGCAGTGGAACATCCATGCTAGTTCCTGTTTTACTAGCAGGAATATTCCAGCGCGCTTCGTCAAGAAGCACACTTTCCTTCCTAGCCTGAAAAAGCTCTGATGCTCGAACCCCAGTTGCAAGCAAGATGCGCAGAGTCAAAAGGTTAGTCCTACTCATCTGAGCATTCATCAGCGCAGCTAACTCATCGCGCGTCAGCATAAGCCGTTGACGAACCCTGGGACGAGGCCCAATAACCGCTGATAGCTCAACACCCACTACTGGGTTGACATTGATGAGCCGCTTTCCAGCTGCTCTACGAAAGATCGCCTTCTGCACGATGAGCAAGGTGTTCGCCTCCACCCAGCCCAAGTCGAACCGCTCGATCAAACCAACCACATCAGCAGCTTCAACCTCTGCGACTTTCGCCGCACCCAAGCCAGTCTCTATGCGCTTCAGGTTGCGGCCATAACTGACCTGCGTGCTCTTTGCCAAGGTTGGAAGCACCATTTCGCGATAGTCAGCAACCAACTCTCGAACCGTCCAATCTCTACGGGACTTGGCCCTGCGCTTCTCAGCCGCCGGATCACGCCCCTGCTGGACCTCCACCCTTTTTTCGGCAGCCAGTTTTCTGGCGGCCGCAAGCGTGACATCGGGGTAGCGCCCCAACGTGAGCTCCACCTGGCGACCTTCTGACCTATAGCGCAATACCCACGAAGCAGTACCAGCTGCCGACATAGTGAAGGTCAACCCACCTCCGTCAGACTTTGCCAAAGCTCGTTTGTCTTTCAACCACCTGCGCAGATCAACATCTGCCAAGACATTCATACGTGTTGCAGCCATCTATCCCTCTTATTTAGCTACTCACCTAGCTACACATGCAGCTACACATTTTGGGCTTGATGGTAGTGCATCAAAATGCACGACACTGGATGAAGTAATTTACAAGCAATTGATTTTAAATATGTTTTTTGAAAAAATAGAACGCCATTGCACGTTAAAAAACTCAAAGCAGCACAATGTCGTACTGTTCCTGGGCCAGACCGCCTTCGGCCTGCAGTGAGATGGGCTTGCCGATGAAATCGCTCAGGCCCGCCAGGTGCTGACTTTCCTCGTCCAGCAGCAGGTCGATGACATCCGGGTTGGCCACCACCCGGAACTCCTTGGGGTTGAACTGGCGCGCCTCGCGCAGGATTTCGCGCAGGATCTCGTAGGCCACGCTGCGCACCGTCTTCACACTGCCCTTGCCCTGGCACACGGGACAGGGTTCGCACAGCATGTGGGCCAGCGATTCGCGCGTGCGCTTGCGCGTCATCTCGACCAGCCCCAGCTGCGAGAACGTGCCCGCCATGGTCTTCACCCGGTCACGGCCCAGTTGCTTGCGCAGCTCGGCCAGCACTTGCTCCCGGTGCTCCTCGTGCGCCATGTCGATGAAGTCGGCAATGATGATGCCGCCCAGGTTGCGCAGGCGCAGCTGGCGCGCAATCGCCTGCGCTGCCTCCAGGTTGGTCTTGAAGATGGTGTCGTCGAAATTGCGGGCCCCGACATAGCCGCCGGTGTTCACGTCCACCGTGGTCAGAGCCTCGGTCTGGTCGATGATCAGATAACCGCCCGACTTCAGCTCCACGCGCCGGCCCAGCGCCTTGGCGATTTCCTCGTCGATGGAATACAGGTCGAAGATCGGCCGCTCGCCCTTGTACAGCTGCAGCTTGGGCACGGCGCTGGGCATGAATTCCTTGCCAAAGGCCATGAGCTTGGCGAACTGCTCTTGCGAGTCGATGCGGATGCTCTGCGTACTCTCGCCGGCCAGATCGCGCAGCACGCGCTGCAGCAGGCTCAGGTCCTGGTGCAGCACCGACATCGGCGGCAGCGTGGTGGCGGCCAGCTTGATGCGCGCCCAGGTCTTGCGCAGATAGGCGATGTCCTCGGACAGCTCCTCATCGCTGGCGTCCTCGCCGTTGGTGCGCAGGATGAAACCGCCACCGCCGCCCTGGTCCTTCAGGCCCACCAGCTTTTGCAGGCGCCCGCGCAGCGCATCGCGCTCCTCGGGCGTGATCTTCTGCGACACGCCAATGTGCTCGTCCTGCGGCAGGTGCACCAGCAGGCGCCCGGCAACGCTGATCTGCGTGGACAGGCGCGCGCCCTTGCTGCCGATCGGGTCCTTGATGACCTGCACCACGATGGACTGGCCCTCGAACACCTGGTGCTCGATGGGCTTGGGCGGCTCGTTCTTGCGCGCGATCATGGGCGCATCGCCGCTTTCGTGGCGCTGCCAGACATCGGCCACATGCAGGAAGGCGGCGCGCTCCAGCCCGATGTCGATGAAGGCGGACTGCATCCCCGGCAGCACGCGCGACACCTTGCCCAGGTAGATGTTGCCGACCAGGCCGCGTTCCAGCGTGCGTTCGATGTGCAGCTCCTGCACAGCGCCCTGCTCCACCACGGCCACCCGGGTTTCCTGGGGCGACCAGTTGATCAAAATGTCTTGCTGCATGCGCTTGTCTTTGCTTGTTGAGGGGGCGGGCGCTGCCGGACCCGTACTGTGGTGCGTCCGAACGCCTGCTGCGCGCACATCGGCGGCAGAGCTGGCCGTCCAGGCGCTGCTTAAATCTGCCAGCCCAGTTGCCGCAGCAGCTGGGCCGTCTCGAACACGGGCAGCCCCATGATGCCGGAATAACTGCCGGCCATATGTTCGACATAGGCCGCTGCACGTCCTTGAATACCATAGGCCCCGGCTTTGCCGAAAGGCTCCCCCGAGGCCACATAGGCGGCCATTTGCGCCTCGCTCAGCGCCATGAAGCGCACGCTGGAGACCGACAGGGCCTGCCAGCGCTGTGCGCCCTGCTGCACCGCCACCGCCGTCAGCACCGTGTGGGTCTGCCCGGACAGCTGTGCCAGCATCTGCAGCGCATGTGCGGCATCGGCCGGCTTGCCCAGGATCTGCGTGCCCAGGGCCACCGTGGTGTCCGAGGTCAGCACCGGCGCATCGGGCAGGCCGCGCCGCGCCAGGCGGCCCACGGCGGCATCCAGCTTCAATCCGGTCACGCGCTGTACGTAGGCCTGCGGGTCCTCGCCCGGCAACACCTCCTCGATGGCCTCGGCATCCTCGGCCACATCCCCCGGGGCATTGGGCAACAGCAGTTCGTGGCGCACGCCCAGCTGCTGCAGCAACTGGCTGCGGCGCGGGCTTTGGGAGGCAAGGTAAATGAAGTCGGACATGGTTTTGAATCAAAAAAGGCTTTAGCGCCCACTCAGCAAGCGCCAGAAGCTATTAAAAAAATAGTATCACGGCACCCTGCGCCATGCAATCCACGGCCATACCGCCTTGCGCCCAGGCTGGCGCTGAAAAAACAAAACCCTGCACACTGGGGGCAGGGTCTGCGGATGCCGAGCAGTCGGCACGGAGGGGGACGCGACTCACTCGCGGTGGTAGGGGTGGCCCACGTTCACCGACCAAGCACGGTACAGCTGCTCGATCAGCAGCACCCGCACCATGGCGTGCGGCAAGGTCAGGTCCGAGAGGCGGATTTTCTCGTGCGCCGCCTGCTTGAAGGCGGGGTCCAGGCCATCGGGGCCGCCGATGACCAGTGCCACATCATCGCCTTCCAGCTGCCAGTGCTGCAGGCGCTGGGCCAGGGCCTTGGTGGTCAGGTTGGTGCCCCGCTCGTCCAGCACCACGATGCGGGTGCCCCGGGGAATCGCTGCCTCGATGCGCTTGCGCTCGGCGGCATACAGCGTCTCGACCGTCTTGGAGCCACGCGGCTCGGTCTTGACGGCCTTGAGCTCGACCTTGAGTTCCGGGGGGAAGCGCTTGGCGTAATCGTCGTAGGCCGTCTGCGCCCAATCGGGCACATGCTGGCCCACGGCCACGATCCACAGCTTCATGCCTTCTTCGCAGCCGCCTTCTTGACGCCACCGCGGGGTGCCGTGGGCTTGACCACCACGGTCTTCACGGCAGCGGCTTTCTTTGCGGCAGGCTTCTTGGCTGCGGGCTTTTTCACGGCCGGGGCCTTGTCGGCCTTGGCGTCCACCGACTTCTCAGCAGATTTCTTGGCAGCGGCCTTCTTCACCACGGTCTTGCCATCCACCGCGGCGGCAGTCTTCTTGGCCGCCGCCTTCTTGGCAGGCTTGGCTTCGGCCGAGGCATCTTCGGAGGCGAAGATCTTGGCAGGCTTGGCGCCCGCCAGCTTCAGGCGCACGGGCTTATCGCCCCAGATTTCTTCCAGGCGGTAGTACTGGCGGATCATGGGCTGCATGATGTGCACCACGCACTGGCCGCAGTCGACGATGATCCACTCGCCGTTCTCTTCGCCTTCATGGCGTGGCACGGCAAAGCCGGCCTTCTTCACGGCATCGCGCACGCTGGAGGCCAGGGCCTTGGTCTGGCGGTTGGAGGTGCCGGAAGCAACAATGACGCGCTCAAACAGCGGCGACAGGTGCTCGGTATTGAAAACCTGAATGTCTTGGGCCTTGACGTCTTCCAGGCCATCGACGATGGCACGCTGGAGTTTGGTCACGTCTTTCTTGGCTGCGGAATCCGATTGGGTGGAAGTGCTCATCAGGCGATGTCTGGTTGAAAGTTCCGGTCAATATAGCGCGGCTGCATCGCGGGCTTCAATGCCCTTGGGGATGCTGCCCCACGCTGACAGGGCTTTTATTGTTGGTCTAAATAGAAAGGCCGACCACAGGGACTGTCGTCGGCAGCTATGGAAATTATAGTTTTTCGGCCAGGGGGCTGCTTGCGCGCCCTCAAAGCCAGTCGCGGCGCACCAAGAATTGGCTCAGCAGCTGCGCCTCGGGCGTCCCCGGGGCATCCACACGCTGGTAGCTCCAGTCCGCATGCAAGGGCATGGACAGCAGGATGGATTCGGTGCGCCCCCCGGACTGCAGGCCGAAGTGGGTGCCCCGGTCCCAGACCAGGTTGAACTCCACATAGCGGCCACGGCGGTAGCGCTGAAAATCCACCTGCGCCGCACCATAGGCCATGGCCTGGCGCCGCTCGACGATGGGCAGATAGGCCTGCAGGAACGCATCCCCCACCGCGCGCAGCATGGCGAAGCCCTGGTCCTGGCCCAGCTCGCTGAAATCATCAAAGAAGATGCCGCCGATGCCGCGCTGCTCGTTGCGGTGTTTCAGGAAGAAGTACTCATCGCACCACTGCTTGAAGCGCGGATACAGCTGCGCGCCAAACGGCTGCAGCACATCGCGGCAGGTCTGGTGGAAGTGCACGGCATCGTCTTCGAAGCCGTAGACGGGCGTCAGGTCCATGCCACCGCCAAACCAGCACACCTGGGGCTGGCCCGGGTGGCCGGCGGCAATCATGCGCACATTCATGTGCACCGTGGGCACATAGGGGTTGCGCGGGTGGAACACCAGCGACACGCCCATGGCCTCGAACGGTGCACCCGCCAGTTCGGGGCGGTGCTGGGTGGCCGAGGGCGGCAGCTGCGCGCCCTTGACGTGCGAGAAACCACAGCCGGCACGCTCGAACACCCGGCCGTTTTCCAGGATCTTGGTGACGCCATCGCCCTGCAGGCGCTCATCCGCCCCCTTGTGCCAGGGATCGGCCAGGAACTGGGCCGCACCTTCGCCAGCGGCGGCTTCCACCGCCTCCAGCGCACGGGTGATGCTGGCTTGCAGCCCCAGCAGGTAGGCGCGCACGTTGTCGATGCTGGCGGTGGGTGCTTGCATAGCGGCCTCCTCAGCCCTTGATGGCGCGGAAGCCGATGTCGCGGCGGTACTGCATGCCGTCGAAGTGGATGCCGCGCGTCACATCGTAGACACGGGTCTGCGCCTGGCGCACGCTGTCGGCCAGCACGGTCACGCAGAGCACGCGGCCACCGCTGGTCACGGGCACGCCAGCCTCATTCAGCTGCGTGCCGGCATGGAACACCACGGCATCGTCCACTTCGGCGGGCAGGCCGGTGATGGCATCGCCCTTGCGCGGATCTTCCGGGTAACCGGCAGCCGCCATCACCACGCCCAGCGCGGTGCGGCGGTCCCACTCCAGCTCCACCTGGTCCAGCTTGCCGTCCACGGCCGCCTGCATGACGTCCACCAAATCGCTCTTGAGGCGCATCATGATGGGCTGGGTTTCGGGGTCACCCATGCGGGTGTTGAACTCCAGCGTCTTGGGGTGGCCGTTGCCGTCGATCATCAGGCCGGCATACAGGAAGCCGGTGAACGGGATACCGTCCTTTTCCATGCCACGGATGGTGGGCAGGATGATCTCGCGCATCGCGCGGGCATGCACGTCGGCCGTGACCACGGGGGCGGGCGAGTAGGCGCCCATGCCGCCGGTGTTGGGGCCTTCGTCGTTGTCCTTGAGGCGCTTGTGGTCCTGGCTGGTGGCCATGGCGACCACATTCTTGCCATCGCACAGCACAATGAACGAAGCCTCCTCGCCAGCGAGAAACTCCTCGATCACCACGCGTGCACCGCCTTCGTTGTGCTGCACGCCGTACTTGTTGTCCACCAGCATGAAGTCCACGGCATCGTGTGCTTCCTGCAATGTCATCGCCACGACCACACCCTTGCCGGCAGCCAGGCCGTCGGCCTTGATGACGATGGGCGCGCCCAGGCGTTCCACAAAGGCGTGGGCGGCCACGGGATCGGTGAAGGTGTCGTAGTCGGCCGTGGGAATGCCGTGGCGACGCATGAAGGCCTTGGAGAAGGCCTTGGACGACTCCAACTGCGCAGCCGCCTTGGTGGGACCGAACACCTTCAGGCCGTGCGCGCGGAACTCGTCCACCACGCCGGCGGCCAGCGGCGCCTCGGGGCCGACCACGGTCAGTGCCACGCCTTCAGCCTGCGCCCATTCGCGCAGCTTCACCACATCGGTGATGGGCAAGTTCTGCAGCTTGCCACCTGCCAGGCCGGTGCCTCCGTTGCCGGGGGCAACAAACACCTTGGTCGCCTTGGGCGACTGGGCCAATTTCCACGCCAGAGCGTGTTCGCGGCCACCGCCGCCAATCACAAGAATCTTCATAGTTCAGCGTTGTGGTAGACGTCCTGCACGTCGTCCAAATCTTCCAATACATCCAGCAGTTTTTGCATCCGCTCGGCGTCCTCGCCTTGCAGTTCGATGGTGTTTTCCGCGCGCATGGTCACTTCCGCCACTTCGGGCTTCAGGCCAGCCGCTTCCAGGGCATTCTTCACGGCTTCAAAGTCCGCAGGCGCGGTCAGCACCTCGATGGCACCGTCCTCGTCGGTGATCACATCCTCGGCGCCGGCTTCCAGGGCCACATCCATGACCTGGTCTTCGCTGGTTCCGGGGGCAAACACGATCTGTCCGCAGTGCTTGAACTGGAAGGCCACCGAACCTTCGGTGCCCATGTTGCCGCCGTGCTTGTTGAAGGCGTGGCGCACTTCAGCGACCGTGCGCACCCGGTTGTCGGTCATGGTGTCCACGATGATGGCCGCGCCGCCGATACCATAGCCCTCGTAGCGGATTTCCTCGTAGTTCACACCTTCCAGATTGCCTGTGGCCTTGTCGATGTTGCGCTTGATGTTGTCGGCAGGCATGTTGGCAGCTTTGGCTTTGTCCACTGCCAGGCGCAGGCGGGGATTGGCATTCAGATCACCGCCACCTTGACGGGCCGCCACCATGATTTCACGAATGATGCGTGTCCAGATTTTGCCGCGCTTCTCATCCTGGCGACCCTTGCGGTGCTGGATGTTGGCCCACTTACTATGTCCTGCCACAGGAAATCCTTTGGTCTTGATTTAATCTATTGGGCACGGATTCTACTTTTGACAGCGCAACTTGACAGAGGAAACCCGAACATGGCCCCAGCTTTGCCTATTGCCTTGCACGGCGATACCGTTTGCTCCCTCCTGCCCGGCATGGCCAACCGCCATGGGCTGATCACCGGCGCCACCGGCACCGGCAAAACCGTGACGCTGCAGAAGATGGCCGAAAGCTTCTCGTTGGCCGGGGTTCCCGTGTTTTTGGCCGACATCAAGGGCGACCTGACCGGCATCAGCCAGGCCGGCAGCATCGGCGGCAAGCTGGCCGCCTCGCTGCAGGAGCGCGGCATCGCCCTGCCCGATCCCGTGGCCTGCCCCTGCACCCTGTGGGACGTGTTTGGCGAGCAGGGCCACCCGGTGCGGGCCACCATCTCGGACATGGGGCCGCTGCTGCTGGGCCGCATGCTGGGCCTGAACGACACGCAGATGGGCGTGCTCAACCTGGTCTTCAAGATTGCCGACGACAACGGCATGCTGCTGCTGGACCTCAAGGACCTGCGCGCCATGCTGCAGCATGTGGGTGACAACGCCAAGCAGTTCACCACCGAGTACGGCAACATCTCGGCCGCCAGCGTGGGCGCCATCCAGCGCGGCCTGCTGCAGATCGAATCGCAAGGGGGCGACCAGTTCTTTGGCGAACCCATGCTCAACATCGAGGACCTGATGCAGACCGATGCCCAGGGGCGCGGCGTGATCAACATCCTGGCGGCCGACAAGCTCATGCAGTCGCCGCGCCTGTACTCCACCTTCCTGCTGTGGATGCTGTCCGAGCTGTTCGAGCGGCTGCCGGAAATCGGCGACCCCGACCAGCCCAAGCTCGTCTTTTTCTTCGATGAAGCCCACCTGCTGTTCACCGACGCCCCCAAGGTGCTGATTGAGCGCATCGAACTGGTGGTGCGCCTGGTGCGTTCCAAGGGCGTGGGCGTGTACTTCGTCACCCAAAACCCCATGGACATTCCCGACAGTGTGCTGGCCCAGCTGGGCAACCGCGTGCAGCATGCGCTGCGCGCCTTCACCCCCAAGGACCAGAAGGCGGTGAAAGCCACGGCCCAGACCATGCGCCCCAACCCCCAGGTGGACATCGAATCGGCCATCACCGAGCTGGCCGTGGGCGAGGCCCTGATCAGCTTTCTCGACGAAAAGGGCCGCCCCGGCATCACCCAGCGCGTCTACGTCGTGCCCCCGGGCAGCCAGATCGGCCCCATCCAGGAGCCACAGCGCCGCGCGCTGCTGGCAAATTCCCTGGTCGCTGGGGTCTATGAACAACCGGTCGACCGGGAGTCGGCCTACGAAGTGCTACAAAGCCGCGCCAGCCAGGAGCCGACGGCCACCGGAGGGGCCCCGGCTGCCACCGGCGCAGGCGCTGCGGCCGACAGCGGCCTGATGAATGGCCTGAACGAATTCCTCTTCGGCTCCACCGGCCCGCGCGGCGGCAAGCGCGATGGACTGGTGCAAAGCGTGGTCAAGTCCACGGCCCGCAGCATGACCAACCAGCTGGGCCGCCAGTTGCTGCGTGGCGTGCTGGGCAGTTTGACGGGCAGCAAGAAACGCTGACGGCAGACCGCACATCAGGGAATGTGCGAGTTCTGCGGGGCGGGTGCGCTGCCTACAGTCACCAGCCATGCCTACCACGACCCTGCCCTCCCTGGCGGTCATGCACCTGCAGGTGCAAGACCACATCGCCCACCTGCAGCTGAACCAGCCCGAGCGCCTGAACACCATGCACCCCGCCTTCTGGCGGGACCTGGATGCGGCGCTGGAGCACCTGCAGCGCAGCCCCGACGTGCGCGTGCTGGTCCTCAGCAGCACCGGCAAGCACTTCAGCGCCGGGATGGCACTGGAGACCTTTGCCAACCCGGACTTCATCCCCCAGGACCGCTCGCCCGAAGGGCGTGCCGCCCTGTCCGAATTCCTGTGGGACATGCAGCAGGCCTTCACGCGGCTGGACAACCTGCGCATCCCCGTGATTGCCGCCATCCAGGGCGGCTGCATCGGCGGCGCGCTGGACCTGGTCTGCTGCGCCTGCCTGCGCTATGCCACGCAGGATGCCTTCTTCTGCGTGCAGGAAATCAATATCGGCATGGTGGCCGACCTGGGCAGCCTGCAGCGCCTGCCCAAGCTGCTGCCCATGGGCCTGGTCAAGGAGCTGGCCTACACCGGCCGCCGCTGGCCGGCCGAAGCAGCCCTGGCCCAGGGCTTTGTGAATGGCGTCCACGCCACCCAGAACGCCATGCTGGACGCCGCCATGGCCTGCGCCCGCGAGATCGCGGCCAAACCCCCGATTGCCATCTGGGGCAGCAAGCAGGCGCTGCAGTTTGCCCGCGACCACAGCGTGGACGACAGCCTGCGCCAGATGGGCTGGCTGCAGGCCGGCATCTGGAGCAACCGCCATGTGATGGAATCCGTACAGGCCACACAGCAAAAACGTGCGGGCACCTTTGCCCCCCTGGAGCCGGTGCGCCACTTTGCACAGCTGGATGCCGAGCCCGGCCCGGGTAGTGCCCCGGGTGCCCACAGCCCTGCCGAGCGGATCACCAGCTAGCGCCAAAGCCCCATCGCATGTGCGCGAGTTCAAGGAAAACACCCTTGCGCGCACAGAAAAGCGCGCGTTTTTTCACCGATGGGGCCAGAAAAAAGGACAATGCGGGGCATCGCAATCGGCGCTGGCACGCCATCTGCTGGGGCACAACGACAGCAACATCTCACTCAGCACCCGGCCTGCACGGCGCTTTTTCTCTTCACAGACACCCCGACCATGAGCAACGTCCACCTCATCGACCACCCCCTCGTCCAGCACAAGCTGACCCTGATGCGCCGCAAGGAAGCCAGCACCAACAGCTTCCGCCGCATGCTGGGCGAGCTGTCCACGCTGATGGCCTACGAACTGACCCGCGATTTCCCACTGCAGGACATCGAGATCGAAACCCCGATGGAAAAGATGACCGGCAAGGTCATCGACGGCAAGAAGCTGGCCCTGGTGTCCATCCTGCGTGCCGGCAACGGTTTCCTGGATGGCATGCTGAACGTGGTGCCCGGCGCGCGCATCGGCCACATCGGCCTGTACCGCGACCCCGAGACCCTGCAGCCCGTCGAGTACTACTACAAGATGCCCGAGAACATGGGCGAGCGTGACGTGATCGTGGTCGACCCCATGCTGGCCACCGGCAACTCCGCCGCAGCCGCGGTGCAGCAGCTCAAGGAAAAGAGCGCGCCCAAGTCGATCAAGTTCATGTGCCTGCTGGCCGCGCCCGAAGGCATCAAGACCATGCAGGCTGCCCACCCCGACGTGGACATCTACACGGCAGCCATCGACCGCGAGCTGGACAGCCATGGCTATATCCTCCCCGGCCTGGGCGATGCCGGCGACCGCATCTTCGGCACCAAGTAAGCCCCTGCGCGCGCGGCCTTTGGCTGTGCGCCGCAACCGATGCCAGGCTTCCCCAGGGAAGCCTTTTTTGTGCCCGCCCGCTGGCCGTGGGCGGCGCCAGCCAGGCCGAGGCCCCCAGACGCCCGCAACTTCCGGCCTGCGATTGACATGCATCAAGCGACGCGCGCGCACTGCCCAATCAACAGCCTGTCGGCAGGCATCATGGAAAACCCTAGTATTTGATGACACAAAGGTACATCCATGACCCCACGTTCCGTCTCCTCCCCCAAGAAGTTCCTGATCGGCGCTGGCCTGTTCGATCAGGTGGGCGACTACCTGGCAGAGCACGGTGACCATGTCTTCATCATTGGCGACCGCTTCTTCCTGCCGCGCATCACCGAGCGCACCGTGCCCCAGCTGCAGGCACAAGGGCTGCGTGCGCACGTGGAAACCTTTGCCGGCGAATGCACCACCGACGAGATCGAGCGCCTGACCGCCGCGCTGCAGACCGCAGGCTGCAACGTCATCTTGGCCGTGGGCGGCGGCAAGGCGCTGGATGTGGCCAAGGCCGTCTCGCACCACTGCAAGCTGCCGCAGGTGCTGGTGCCCACCATTGCCTCCACCGACGCGCCCTGCACCGCGCTGGCTGTGATCTACAAGCCCAATGGCGAGTTCGACCACTACCTGTTCATGCCGCACAACCCCGACACCGTGCTGGCCGACACAGCCATCATCGCCCAGGCCCCGGCCCGCTTCTTCGCGGCCGGCGTGGGCGATGCGCTGGCCACCTACTTCGAGGCCCGTGCCACCTGGCGCTGCAACGGCACCAACCTGATCCTCAAGCGCCCCTCGCGCACCGGCCTGGGCCTGGGCGAGATGTGCTACCAGATCCTGCGCCGCAACATCGACGCCGCCATGGACGCCGTGCGCAACCATGCCGTGACCCCGGCGCTGGAGGAAACCATCGAGGCCACCATCTACCTCAGCGGCGTGGGTGCCGAAGCCGCCGGCGTGGCCGCGGCCCATGCGGTGAACAACGGCATGGCCGTAGTCCCTGCGCTGCACGGGGCCCAGCACGGCGAGAAGGTGGCCTTTGGCCTGTTGACCCAACTGGTGCTGGAAAACGCCCCGCTGGACGAGGTGGAGGAAGTCATCCGCATCATCAAGGCCGCGGGCCTGCCCCTGTCGCTGCGCGACTTCGGCCTGACCGAATGGGTGGAGGCCGAATGGCGCCAGGTGGCCAAGCTGGCCTGCGACAAGAACGACACCATGGGCAACATGGGCCGCCCCATCAGCGAGCAGGAGGTCTACGACGCCATGCGCGCCGCCAACAGCCTGGCCGAGCGCTACCACGACTGAGCGGGGTGGCATTCCCGCAGTCTGCGGAATGCATAGCATGCCTGCGCTGACTGGACAAGGCTTGCGCAGTGTTTGCATACTGCAACGTCGCCAGCGACGCAGACTGCGGGCCACCGCACCCATCACCGCCAGCCCCCAGAGGCTGGTTTTTTCGTGGGTGCCACCGGTGCGTGCAATGTCCGTAGGCACCGTCACTCCTTTCAGGATGGGCAAGCCGACGACCTGCGGTGGCGGGACACCGCTCACCCCCTTCATCGCCCAGCGCATCCTCCAGGATGCGGGCCTCGCCGGCCCCTCAGCCCCCCCACGGCGCAACCACCGCGGCGCCAGCACGCGCAGTTGATGCCGGCGCTGGTGACCCAGGGCATGGCCCACCGCAAAATCACCGCGTGCCTGGTGCTGTCACGCGACATGGCTGCCTGCCACACCCCGCAGAGCTTCCCGCAGATGGACGTGCCCTCGCACGCCCAGCCATGCACCTGGCGCACCAGCACGGCCTGACCGGTCTGAACGTCTGCGCACAGGTCACTTCAAAAAGCAGAGCTGCCTGCGCTAGTCACGCCTGCATTTCAGGCAGAAAATCCTTTGAAACCATGTGCTGACGTGCGCCAACCGCTCTGATGCTGAGAGTAGACACAAAAAGACTGCCATCGGCAGTCTTTTTTGTGCCCGTCCCAGGGCCTGGGCGGCGCGGCGCCATGCCTGTGGATCAGGCGGCACTCAGTCCACCAGACCCACGAAGACGTGCTGCACGTCGTCGTCGTTGTCCAGGCCGGCCAGGAAGGCTTGCACTTCTTCCTGCTGCTCGGCCGACAGGCTGGACATGCTGACGGGGTTCTTGGCCTTGTAGCCCAGCTTGGCCGACAACACCTTGATGCCCTGCTCTGGCAGCGCCTTGCTGACCACGTCCAGGTCGGTCGGCTCGGTGATGAACAGGGTTACGCCCTCGTCGTCAGCAGGCTCGAAATCCTGCGCGCCGGCCTCGATGGCGGCCAGCTCCACGTCGGCGCCGTTCTCGGCTTCGCCTTCGATCATGCCCACATGGTCAAAATCCCAGGCCACAGCGGTCAGCTGGCCCTTGCGGAAGCACACGCGCAGATTGGGGGCCGTGCGGTTGGGGTTGTCGGTCAGGCATTCGACCATCACCGGCACGCGGTGCGGGCCATAGCCTTCGAAAATCACGCTGGAGTAGTTCACGGCATCGGCGCCCACGCCCGAGCCCTTCTTGATGGCGCGGTCCAGAGTGTCCTTGGACATGGAGGCCTTGCGCGCCGCTTCGATCGCCATGCGCAGGCGGGCATTGCTGCCGGGGTCACCGCCGCCCAGACGGGCCGCCACCGTGATTTCCTTGACCAACTTGCCAAACAGCTTGCCCTTGGCATCTGCGACCAGGGCCTTGCCCTTGGCTTTCCATTGCGCTCCCATACGACGCCTTTCCTGAAAAAGAACAAAAAAATGCCGCGCTCCAGGGCCGGCATAGAATGAATCAGCGTGTTTTATACACCTGCCACAGTGGCCTCAGCGCCAGCGATGCCAACTTTTTTCGTGCCTTCCGCCTTCGAGCTTGCGTTGCCGCAACCCCATTCCGAGGAGACACCCGATGCCCACTTTCCCCCACCGCGCTGGACGGCGCACCACGATGGCCCTGGCCCTGGGCGTCCTGCTGGGCCACGCCCAGGCCCTGGAGATCACCCCCGAGGTCGTGGCCCAAGGCCTGCAGAACCCCTGGGCCGTGGCCTTTTTGCCGGACGGCCAGTTCCTGGTGACCGAGCGCCCCGGCCGCCTGCGCGTGGTCAGCGCCCAGGGCCAGCTGGGCGAGCCCGTGCAAGGCCTACCGGCGATTGCCGCCGGCGGCCAGGGCGGCCTGCTGGACGTGGTGCTGGACAGCGGCTTTACCCAGAACCGCACGCTGTACTTCTGCTACAGCGAAGCCGCACCCAACGGCACCAACAGCACGGCCCTGGCCAAGGCCCGGCTGTCGACCGACCAGCGCACGCTGCAGGACGTGCAGGTGCTCTTCAGCCAACAGCCCAAGGTGGCCAGCCAGCTGCACTTTGGCTGCCGCATCGTGGAGCGGCGCGACGGCACGCTGCTGCTGACGCTGGGTGAGCGTTCGCACTACAAGGAAGAGGCGCAGAACCTGCAGAACCACCTGGGCAAGATCGTGCGCCTGCACAAGGACGGCAGCGTGCCCCAGGACAACCCGTTTGTCGGCCGCAGCGGCGCGCGGCCCGAGATCTGGAGCTATGGCCACCGCAGCCCGCAAGGGGCGGCCCTGGCCCCCGACGGCACGTTCTGGATGAACGAGCACGGCCCGCAAGGCGGTGACGAGATCAACCGCCCCGCGCCCGGCAAGAACTACGGCTGGCCCGTCATCACCTATGGCGAGAACTATGGCGGCGGCAAGATCGGCGCCGGCATCACCCACCAGGCGGACATGGAGCAGCCCGCCCACCAGTGGACGCCGTTGATCGCCGTCTCGGGCATGGCCTTCATCACCTCGGACCGCTATCCGGGCTGGCAGGGGCAGATGGTGGTGGGCGCCCTCAAGGCGCAGCGCCTGGAACGCATCACCCTGGCGGGGGACAAGGTGGTCCGGGTCGAACCGCTGCTGCCCCAGCTGGGCCAGCGCGTGCGCGATGTGCGCCAGGGCCCGGACGGCTGGCTCTACGTGCTGACCGACCGCAACAACGGCCAGTTGCTGCGCCTGCGCACCCGCTGAAGGCCGGCGCCTCAGGGCGCGCCGGCCAGCAGGGACTGGATGCCGGCGTAATCCTGCGCCGTGACCGGCACCACCTGGCGGTAGTTCTTGATGCGCAGCCACGGCTGCAACTGCGCCTGTTTGGCCAGAAAGGCCTGGCGCACGGCATGCTGCAGCGCCGGGCACAGGGTGGCGTCCAGCAGGAACGGGCTGCCCACCAGCGCGGGCGAGCGCCACAGCACGCGCCAGGCGGGGTCGGCCTCATCGAGCTGGCTGCTGGCCACGAACGCGGCCTGTGCCTTGCCTTCGCGCACGGCGGCCAGTGCCTTGTCGTGTGAGCCCATGAACACCACGCGGGCGAAAAAATGGCCCAGCTTGTAACCTGTCAGCTGGGGCACCGCCAGCTCCGGCACGATGGCCCCGGAGGTGCTGGACGGATCGGTCAGCGCCAGGGCGCGCCCGCGCAGGCCCTGGATGTCACGGATGCCGCTATCGGCGCGCACCACCAGCAGCGAGTGGTAGCGCCCCACCTCGTGGCTGTTGGACAGGGTGGCAAACGGCACGAACCGCGTGGAGCGCTTGGCCAGCAAGGCATAGCCGGCCGGCCCCAGCTCGGCCACCTGGGCCTGGCCGGTGAGCAGGCTTTCGATCACCGCCGCGTACGAGGCCACCGGCAGCATCTGCACCGGCTTGCCCGTGCTCTCGTGCAGGGCCTGCAGCAGCGGAGCCTGGGCCTGTTCCTGCACGCTCTGCGCGTTCTTGGGGATCAGGGCCACATGCAGCACCTCGGGATTCAGGCAGGCCGCCTGGGCCAGCCCCGCCCCCCACACCAGCCAGCCCATGGCCATCCAGCGACGTCGCATCATGCGGGCTCCAGAATGCCTTGCTTGAGCAGCGCCTCGGTCTGCGCCAGCGGCACAGGGCGACTCAGGAAGTAGCCCTGCGCCACATCGCAGCCGGCCGTCTTGAGGTAGACCAACTGGTCCATCAGCTCCACGCCTTCGGCCACCACCTGCATCTTCAGGTTGTGCGCCAGCGTGATGATGGAGGTCACCAGCACCCCCGCCTCCTTGCTGCTGCGCAGCTCGTTGACGAAGGATTTGTCCAGCTTGATGGTGTTGATGGGCAGTGCCCGGATCTGGCTCAGGCTGGAAAAGCCGGTGCCGAAATCGTCCAGCCCGATGGACACCCCCATCTGCTGCAGCTGGTGCAGCACCCGCGCGGCCAGGCCTACGGGCTCGACCAGGCAGCTTTCGGTGATCTCCACCTGGATATCGCTGGCCCGCACGCCGTAGTGCTTGAGGTAGGTGGCCATGCGGCTGGGGAAGGCGCTGTCCTTGAGCTGCAGCGGCGACACATTGAAGGCGACCGGCACCGTCTCCACCCCCTGCATGCGCCAGGCCGCAATCTGGCGGCAGCAGGCCTGCATCACCCAGTCGCCCAGGGCCTCGATGTGGCCATGCTCTTCCGCCAGCGCGATGAAATCCCCGGGGTAGATCAGGCCGTACTGGGGGTGCTGCCAGCGCACCAGGGCTTCCAGACCCACGATGCGGCAGTCCTCCAGCCGCACCTTGGGCTGGAAGTGCAGCACCAGTTGCTCCTGCGTGATCGCCGACGGCAGCTGGCGCGCCAGCTGGTAGTAGCGGTCGCTGTCCAGCTTGGGAATGCCATCGTAGTAGGTGTAGCGGTTGCGGCCGGCCTTTTTCGAGGCATACATGGCCGCATCGGCATGGCGGCACAGCACCTCGACATCGTGGCCGTCGCGCGGGAAAAAGGCGATGCCGATGCTGGGCGAGGTGTGCAGCGTCTCCGGCGCCAGGCCCTCATAGGGCGCCCCCAGCCCGGTCAGCAGCTTCTGGGCCAGGGTCTCGACATCGCTCGGGTCTTCCATGGCCGTGATCAGCACGGCGAATTCGTCGCCGCCCATGCGCGCAATGATGTCCGAGCTGCGCAGCATGGTGCGCAGGCGCTGTGCCACGGCCTGCAGCAGGGCATCGCCCACATGGTGGCCCAGGGTGTCGTTGATGTGCTTGAAGCGGTCCAGATCTAAATACAGCAAGGCATAGTGCTTGCGGCTGCGCCGCGCCAGGGCCAGGTGGCTGGACACCAGCTCGTGGAACATGCGCCGGTTGTGCAGGCCGGTCAGGTGGTCGCTGGCCGCCAGCTCCAGCGCCCGCTGCTTCTCGCTCTCCAGCTGGGCGATCAGTTGCTGCTTGTCCTGGTCGGCCTTCTCCAGCGCATTGAACAGGTGCTGGCGCCGCTGCATGGTGCGCCACAGCAGCAGCGAGCCCACCAAGGCCAGTGCCGTGATTGCGCCCAGCACCGCCCAGGTGCGCTGGGCATTTTGTGCATGGGCGCGCGGATTTCGTTCCAGTCGCGGCTCACCACCACCGTCAGCGGCATGTAGCGGGCGCGGTGGAAGTTGGCCAGCCGCGTGCTGCCCTGTGGCCCCGGCAGCTCCATCTCGCCCGGCCCTTCGGGCACCTTGCTGAAGCTGGCCATGCGCTGCGTTGGTTGCTGGGCCAGCAGGCCGCCGCCCGCCATGGCGGCAATCACGCTGCCATCGGGAGACAGCAGATGCAAGCTGCCGCTGCCGCCCAGGTCCACGTCCTGGTACAGCCCGAGGAAATAGCCCATGTCCATGTACAGCAGCAGGTAGCCCAGTGAGACGCCCTGGGCATCGGCCATGCACAGCAGCAGGGGCACCTGCCAGGCCTGGTCCTGCGACTGCGCCTGCTGGTGCAGCACAAAGGCCCCCCGCCCGGCCGCGCAGGAGCCCTGCTGGTACGGCAGCAGGCTGTGCAGCAACGCGGCCTGCTGGGGATCGCCGGCCAGCAGTTGCAGCTGCTTGTCCAACACCGCCATGCGCAGGAACACGCGGTCGCGCTCCAGCATGTGCGCCAGCTGGGCCTGCCAGGGGCCGCCATCGTGGTGCATGCTCTGCAGCGCGACCACGCTCATCAGCTGGGCCTTTTCCAGCACCTGGCTCAAATTCTCGGAAACAATCGCCGCCAGCCCCGACTGCTGCAGCCGGGCGGCCTGCTCAGCCTGGGCCAACTGGGCCCGCAGGTGCTTGCCCGTCAGCCACCAGGAGACCGCCAGCACCAGCACCACGATCGCCACCAGGGCCAGGTGCACCGGCTGCCAGCTGTTGGCCCAGCCGATGCACCAGCGCTTGAGCGCGGAAAAACTCGCAGTCGGGCTGGGCGGCAAGGCAGACAAAGGCATGGGATTCAATCTTCTCCACGCCGGATTGTGCGAATGCCGCATGACAGCTTGATGACTGTCACATTCGCCAACCAGTCAGGCCGCTAGGCGAAGAACCAGTAACACGCCAAGATGGCAGCCACCACCCCGGCCAGCTCGGCCAGCAGGGCGCAAGGTACGGCATGGCGCGCCTTCTGGATGCCGACCGCGCCAAAGTACACGGCCAGCACATAGAATGTGGTTTCGGTGCTGCCCTGGATGGTGGCGGCGACCAGGGCCGCAAAGCTGTCGACCCCCTGGGTTTGCATGGTCTCGATCAGCATGGCGCGCGCCGCGCTGCCGGAGAACGGTTTGACCAGGGCCGTGGGCAAGGCATCGACAAAGCGGCCATCCAGGCCCAGTACCTGTACACCCCAGCGGATGCCGTCCAGCGCATAGTCCAGCGCCCCCGAGGCGCGGAACACCCCTACCGCACACAGCATGGCCACTAGGTACGGCAGCAGGCCCTTGGCCACCTCGAACCCTTCCTTGGCCCCGGCGATGAAGCTGTCGTACACCGGCACTTTCTTCCAGGCCCCCAGGCTGACGAACAGCACCACCAGGGCAAACAGCGTCAGGTTGCCCAGCAGGGCCGACAGGGAAGCTAGGGCTGCGGTGCTCAGCGTCATCAGCAGCGCCATGAACCCGGCCAACCCCAAGGCCACAGGCAGCAGGTAGGCCAGGACCACCGGGCGCCACAGTGGCAGACGCTGGACCAGCGCCACCGACAGCAGGCCCACCAGGGTCGAGGCCGAGGTGGCCAGCAGGATGGGCAAAAACACCAGCGTCGGGTCCGGTGCGCCCTGCTGCATGCGGTACATGAAGATGGTCACCGGCAACAGCGTCAGCGAGGACGCGTTGAGCACCAGAAACAGGATCTGCGCATTGGTGGCGGTGTCGGGCCGGGGGTTCAGCTCCTGCAGCGCGCGCATGGCCTTCAGACCCATGGGCGTGGCCGCGTTGTCCAGCCCCAGGCCGTTGGCGGCAAAATTCAGCGTGATCAGGCCCAGCGCCGGGTGGCCGCGCGGCACCTCGGGCATCAGCTTGGCAAACAGCGGGCCCAGCACCCGGGCCAGCCACTGCACCACCCCGGCCTCCTCGGCGATGCGCAAAAAGCCCAGCCACAGCGTCAGCGTGCCGAACAGCAGTACCATGACCTCGACCGACAGCTTGGCCATGGCAAACAGCGCCTGGACCATGGCCGCAAACACTTGTGGCTGCCCGCCCACCAGCCACTGGGCCAGTGCCGCGACGGCAGCCACCAGAAAAAGCCCAACCAGAGCATGTTGAGCATAGGCGTGGATCCGCTCAGGAATTAATAGGTGATGGTGCGCACACCCTCGGTGCAGCCCAGCAAGCATACCTGGGCTTTCTGGTGGGCGAAGACTCCCACGGTGACTACGCCGGGCCACTGGTTGACTTCGCTCTCGAACGCCAGCGGCGCGCTGATCTGCAGGCAGCGCACGTCCAGGATGTGCTGGCCGTTGTCGGTCACCAGGGGTTGGCCGTCCTTCAGGCGCAGGGTGGCGGTGCCGCCCATGGCTTCAAACTTGCGGGCGATCTGCCCAGCAGCCATGGGGATCACCTCCACAGGCAAGGGAAAGTTGCCCAAAGCAGGCACCAGCTTGGATTCGTCGGCAATGCAGACGAACTGCTGGGCCAGCGCAGCCACGATCTTCTCGCGCGTCAGCGCCGCGCCGCCACCCTTGACCATGTAGCCCTGGCCGTCGATCTCGTCGGCGCCATCGATGTAGACCGACAGGCTGGTGACGGTATTCGCATCGAACACAGGGATGCCCAGCGCCTGCAGGCGCTCGGTGCTGGCCACTGAGCTGGACACGGCACCCTTGATCTGGTCCTTCATGCTGGCCAGGGCGTCGATGAACTTGTTGACGGTCGAACCGGTGCCCACCCCCACGATCTCGCCGGGCACTACGTAGCGCAGCGCCGCTTGGCCGACCAAAGTTTTCAATTCATCCTGGGAAAGGGGAGCAATAGATGTCGTCATGGGGGAAAATCCGGTTAATCCATCGAATTATTCCCTATGTCGCTTATCCCTTACGCCCTCGTTCGCCCCTTCTTGTTTGGTATGGACCCCGAAGCGGCCCACGACTTCACCATGAACACCCTGGCCAAGGGCCAGGGCACGCCGCTGCAGCTGGCGTGGTCGGCGCCCATGGTGCACGACCCCATCACGCTGGCCGGCCTGACGTTCCCCAACCGCGTCGGCATGGCCGCCGGGCTGGACAAGAATGCGCGCTGCATCGACGCGCTGGCCGCCATGGGCTTTGGGTTTGTCGAAGTGGGCACCGTCACGCCCAAGGGCCAGCCCGGCAACCCCAAGCCGCGCATGTTCCGCCTGCCCGCGGCCCAGGGCCTGATCAACCGCCTGGGCTTCAACAACGACGGGCTGGAGGCCTTCATCGCCAACGTCAAGAAGTCCACCGTGCGCACCCAGGGCAAGCCCCTGCTGCTGGGCCTGAACATCGGCAAGAACGCCGCCACGCCGATCGAGGATGCCACCAACGACTACCTGATCTGCCTGGAAGGCGTCTACCCGCATGCCGACTACGTGACGGTCAACATCAGCTCGCCCAACACCAAGAACCTGCGCGCCCTGCAAAGCGACGAGGCGCTGGACGCCCTGCTGGGCGCGATTGCCGCCAAGCGCGAAACCTTGGCCGCCGCCCAGGGCCGCCGCGTGCCCATCTTCGTGAAGATCGCGCCCGATCTGGATGAAGCCCAGGTCCAGGTGATCGCCGCCACGCTGCAGCGCCACGGCATGGACGGCGTGATCGCCACCAACACCACCCTCAGCCGCGAGGCCGTCCAGGGCCTGCCCCACGCCGAGGAGGCCGGCGGCCTCAGCGGCGCCCCGGCGTTCGAGGCCAGCAACCAGGTGATCCGCCAGCTGCGCGCTGCGCTGGGCCCCGGTTATCCCATCATCGGCGTGGGCGGCATCATGAGCGGCGAAGACGCCGCCGCCAAGATCCGCGCCGGCGCCGACGTGGTGCAGATCTACAGTGGCCTGATCTACGCCGGCCCCGGCCTGGTCAGCGACGCAGCCAAGGCCATCCGCGCCTTGCGCTAAAAAGTGAGCAGGTTGCGCGCGTTATTCAACAACTTCACGTTGTTTTTATACGCAAGTGCTTTGATAACGAGCGCCAACAGCTCCTAAAAACAAAGCCCGGTCCTGCCGGGCTTTGTCGTTCCAGGGGCGCCAGTCGCGCACCATCGGTGGCGTCAGCGCCGCAGCTTGTTGATCCACGGCAGGGCCAGGGCCCCGTAACGCCACAGCTTGCGCGGCCCCAAGAGCAGCGCCAGACCGGCCACGCCGGCCGTCGCCACGGGGTGCAGCCGGGCAAACACCATCAGGCGTTCGGCCAGCGGTGCATCGACCGGCACGCTGGTGCGGGCCGCGCGCTGCGCCAGCGCCTG
>NZ_JAZHFR010000049.1:0-26625 GCF_036541385.1 Comamonas sp. GCA5
AGTTATGTGTCTTTGGTGCTGAAGTTGGCGCTAGCGGCGCGATCCTAGCATTTTTTGTTCCATCGCAAAGCGTTGTTTTCGGGAGTCTTTTAGATGAAATATCGAAGACCGCTTTGGGTCGCTAGCTGCCATCCGCCCCCTGCGTCATGCAGCCACTCCTGCCTGCTTGAACTGGATGATCTCTGCGCCATTCTTGATCTGATCAAGGTAATTGGCCCAAATGCTCATCAATTGCCTGCGCTGCTCCATGTAGTCCGCTCGGTCGTAGGCGGCACCCAGTGGGCCAGACTTACCGTGCGCTAACTGCGCTTCGATCACATCCGCCTGAATACCTGGCAGCCGCTCAATCAAAAGCGTTCTGGCCATGGCTCTGAACCCGTGCGCGGTCATTTCATCGCTGGTGTAGCCAAGCCTTCTAAGTGCCGCCCCCACCGTCGCGTCACTCATGGGCCTCTCCCCGGTGCGTGCGCTGGGGAAAACGTACCGGCCATGGCCAGTGAGCGCGTGAATTTCTTTCAGGACTTCAATCGCCTGTGGAGCCAGCGGCACAAAGTGCGGCCGGCCGTTAATCTTCCCCTCAATCGTTCGCTTCATGCTGGCTGCAGGGATGGTCATCATTGCAGCCTCAAAGTCGATCCACGCCCACTCCATGGCCCTTATGTTGCCCGGGCGCTGGAACAGCAGAGCGGAGAGCAGCAAGGCAGCACGTGTCAAAGGCTGCCCTTGGTAACCGTCAATCGCGCGCATCAACGCGCCTGCAGCCTTGGGATCCAGCACTGCCGCCATGTGCTTTACAACGACTGGCGCCAAAGCTCCGGACAAATCTGGAACCGGGTTTGAGCTACAGCGGCCCGTCTGGATGCCATAGCGAAAGACTTGCCCGGACTGCTCCTTGAGCTTGCTGGCAGTCTCCCTGGCCCCTCGGGACTCCACCTTGCGGAGCACGGTCAGCATCAGGGGAGCGGTGACATCGGGCAGCAGCATTTTGCCCACTGTCGGAAACACATCCTTTTCCATGCTGCGCATCCAGCGCATGGAGTGCCCAGGGCTCCAGCTATCAGCCTTGGTCGCGTGGAACTCCCTGGCCACCGCCTCAAAGGTATTGGCCGCGGCTTGGGTTGACTGCATCTTTTGGACGCGCTTTTGCACACTGGGATCAGCACCCAGAGCCAGCTGCTCCCTGGCCTCATCCCGCTTGCGCCGCGCGTTCGCTAGGCTCACTGCTGGGTAGACACCCAAGGCCAGCGTCTTTTGCTTGCCACCAAAGCGGTAAGCCAAGCGCCAATACTTGCCCGCCTCTTTGACATGTAAGTACAGGCCCTGTGCATCGCTGTGCTTGTCACCGGCAGGCCGGCCTGAGTGCTTGATCTGCTTAACGAAAGTGTCTGTGAGAGGCATACCAACTCCGGGGTGTTGGTACCTACCTTTGTTGGTACGTCACCTACCAACAAAAATACCAACAAAATGATGGGATGGAATGGTATCCAGCAAGACAACGCAGGACAAGAAAAAACCCGCTTCCTCTAGGAGAGAGCGGGTTTTTGAGGTGATGCGAGAGCATCAAAGATGGGTATATGGTGGAGCTGGCGGGAATTGAACCCGCGTCCGCAAGCCTTCGTCAGGCAGATCTACATGTTTAGTGTTCTGATTTTTAATCTCACCCTGTACGCCGCGCAGACACACGCTTCAAACAAGGCCAGCACCCTTGAATCTTGCCCAATACCAAGGTGCCCGGTACCAAGCCAGCTGATGTGAATTCCCTTGCAGCCGAGAGGTATTGCTACCCCTTTGCCCAGCCCATCAGCGTGCTGTTGCAAGGCTCACCGGATTTAAGCGGCGAGTGCGAAACGTTCGTCGTTTGCAGTTAGTTTTTTGAATGGAGATTTACGAGCATCACTCAAGCTCGACATGCACCACACTGATCCCGAACCCACGTCGAAACCAGGACAGCCCCATGAACGTTATTCTAATTCAATCCTAGAAAGCGTGTTAGCTCCAAGGGCGAGTCAATCACAGCATCCGGTGCCCAGGCTGCAACGGAGTCCACACCACCCAGGTAACCATATGAGGCCGCTACAGCCTTCATCCCAGCGGCACGGGCCGCGACCATATCGCGTTCATCATCACCCACATAGATGCATCGACCAGGATCAACGCCCAAGCGTTGAGCAGCTTCCAGCAAAGGGGCAGGATGCGGCTTTGAATAGGCCGTGGTATCGCCACAGATCACCGCACCAGAACTTGCCAGAACTGAGATAGAACGCGCGATGGGCAAAGCAAAGCGCTCTGCTTTATTGGTCACAATCCCCCAGGGCAATGCATTCGCCGTCAAATCCTGTAGCAGAGATTCAACCCCAGAGAATAGTTGGGAATGATGCCCCATACAGCGTTCGTAAGCCCTAAAGAACTCTTCCCTCAGCACATTGAAATCATCGGCTTCCGGCGTGATGCCCAAGGCAATCCGCAACATCCCGCGCGCACCGGTACCTACGAAAGGACGATAGTGCGAATGTTCCAAAGGATGCAGGCCACGATCAATGCGCAGCTGATTGGCTGCGAAGCCAAGATCGGGGGCACTATCGAGCAACGTACCGTCTAGATCAAACAGTACCGCATCGACTTGATGCAACTTCGGACTCATACGTGGGAGCGGCGCGTGGCCAGCATGTAGTTCACACTGCAATCCTCGTTAAGCCAGTAGCGCCCCGTCAACGGGTTGTGCTGCAGACCTCTGGAATGCGTCACAGCAAGCCCGGCCCGACGGCAGAAACCAGCCATTTCACTGGGCTTCAAGAATTTCTCAAATTCATGCGTGCCCTTGGGCAACATATTCAGTACATATTCCGCCGCCACAATCGCCAAGCCATAGGATTTGAGATTGCGATTGATGGTGGAGAAAAACACCCAGCCACCCGGCTTGACCAGTTGAGCGCAGGCCTGCACCACCGATGCAGGATCTGGCACATGCTCCAGCATTTCCATACAGGTCACCACGTCGAAGCTGGCGGGACGCTCTGCCGCCAGAGCTTCAACGGGCACCTCACGGTACTGGATATTGGGAGTTCCCGTCTCCAAGGCATGGAGCTGCGCGACACGCAAGGACTTGGTCGCCAGATCAATCCCCGTCACATGGGCGCCTTTGCGCGCCATGGAATCCGCCAGAATACCGCCACCGCAGCCCACATCCAGCACCTGCTTGCCCTGGAGCGAGGCCAACTCGTCAATCCATCCCAGGCGTAATGGATTGATCATGTGCAGCGGCTTGAACTCGCTTTCCATGTCCCACCAGTGGTGGGCGAGGCTCGAGAATTTTTCCAGCTCTGCTGGATCCACATTGATCGAATCGGTCATGGAAGTGATTGTGCTACGAGTTCAAGACAGAAATAAAAAAGCCCCGTGACCGGGGCTTTTTGACGCAATCTGCGAAAGATTACTTGCGGGTACCGACCACTTCGATTTCCACGCGACGGTTCTTCGCGCGGCCATCCTTGGTCTTGTTGTCGGCCACGGGCTGCTTTTCGCCCTTGCCTTCGGTGTACACGCGGCTCTTGTCGATGCCCTTGGACTCCAGGTAAGCCTTCACAGCTTGAGCACGGCGCTCGGACAGCTTCTGGTTGTAAGCATCGGAACCCACGGAGTCGGTGTGACCGACAGCCACGATCACTTCCAGGTTGATGCCTTGCACCTTGGACACCAGATCGTCCAGCTTGGCCTTGCCTTCGGGCTTCAGCACAGCCTTGTCGAAGTCAAAGAAAGCGTCAGCAGCAAAAGTCACCTTCGAAGCCACAGCAGGAGCTGGAGCAGCAGCGGCAGCTGGAGCAGCAGCGGCTGGAGCAGGAGCGGCAGCCTTCACCAGAGCACCGTCGCAGCCTTCAGCGGCTGTAGCAGGCGTCCAGTTGGCATCGCGCCAGCACAGTTCGTTGGTGCCGTTCTTCCACACCAGTTCGCCGGTGCCGTTTTGCCAGTTGTCGATGGCCTTGCCGCCGTCGGCAGCCTTCACTTGAGCGCCAGCTGCAGTTGCCAGAGCGGCGGAAGCAAAAAGGATCGCTACTTTGTTCAGTTTCTTCATGGTTCTCCTCTTGGGGATTAAGCCGCAGCCGAGCTGCGAAATTCATGCACGTCATCAGTGACTATCACCAAGAACGCTGGAAATCATTGTGCCATACGGAATATTCGATTGGCTCGCTAGCCCTGGTGCTTGAGGTAGGACAAAAGCCTAATGCCGGTGAGATGTTGCCCATCAGCAACAATACATTCCTTCTAAAATGGCCCACTTCGTCGTCATTGCACAACCCTGCACCACTACATGACCCAGTTTGCCAAAGAAACCTTGCCTATCAGCCTTGAAGAGGAGATGCGCCGCAGCTACCTTGATTACGCCATGAGCGTGATTGTGGGGCGCGCCCTCCCCGATGCGCGCGATGGCTTGAAGCCTGTGCATCGACGCGTGCTGTATGCAATGCACGAACTGAACAACGATTGGAACCGCCCGTACAAGAAGTCGGCGCGTATCGTCGGGGACGTGATCGGTAAGTACCACCCGCACGGCGACAGTGCGGTGTACGACACCATCGTGCGCATGGCGCAGGATTTCTCGCTGCGCCACATGCTGGTCGACGGCCAGGGCAACTTCGGCTCGGTCGACGGCGACAGTGCGGCGGCGATGCGTTACACGGAAATCCGCCTGTCCAAGATCGCCCACGAAATGCTGGGTGACATCGACAAGGAAACCGTCGACTTCGGCCCCAACTACGACGGCTCCGAAAGTGAGCCGCTGACGCTGCCCGCGCGCCTGCCCAATCTGCTGGTCAACGGCTCGGCCGGTATTGCCGTGGGCATGGCCACCAACATCCCGCCCCACAACCTGAATGAGGTGGTGGACGCCTGCCTGCACCTGCTGCGCAACCCCGAAGCCAGCGTGGACGACCTGATGGAAATCGTGCCCGCGCCCGACTTCCCCACGGCCGGCATCATCTACGGCATCAACGGCGTTAAGGAAGGCTACCGTACGGGCCGTGGCCGCATCGTGATGCGCGCCAAGGTGCACTTCGAGGACATCGACCGCGGCCAGCGCCAGGCGATCATCGTCGACGAGCTGCCCTACCAGGTGAACAAGAAGACGCTGCAGGAGCGCATGGCCGAGCTGGTGCACGAAAAGCGCATCGAAGGCATCAGCCACATCCAGGACGAGTCGGACAAGTCCGGCATGCGCCTGGTGATCGAGCTCAAGCGCGGCGAAGTGCCCGAGGTGGTGCTGAACAACCTCTACAAGCAGACGCAGTTGCAGGACACCTTCGGCGTCAACATGGTCGCACTGGTTGACGGCCAGCCCAAGCTGTGCAACCTCAAGGACCTGATCCAGGTGTTCCTGCAGCACCGCCGCGAGGTGGTGACCCGCCGCACCGTGTTCGAGCTGCGCAAGGCGCGCGACCGCGGCCATGTGCTGGAAGGCCTGGCCGTGGCGCTGGCCAACATCGACGACTTCATCGCCATCATCCGCAACGCCCCCACGCCCCCCGTGGCCAAGGCCGAGCTGATGACCCGCAGCTGGGACAGCAAGCTGGTGCGCGAGATGCTGACCCGCACCCGCGAAGACGGTGGCGTGGTGAATGCCGACGACTACCGCCCGGAATCGCTGGAGCGCGAATTTGGTCTGGGCCAGGATGGCCTGTACCGACTGTCGGACACACAGGCCCAGGAAATCCTGCAGATGCGCCTGCAGCGCCTGACCGGCCTGGAGCAGGACAAGATCGTGGCCGAGTACCGCGAGATCATGTCCACCATCGAAGACCTGCTGGACATCCTGGCCAAGCCCGAGCGCGTGTCCGTCATCATCGGTGACGAGCTGACCACCCTGAAGGCCGAATTCGGCCAATCCAAGCTGGGCGCGCGCCGCTCCACCATCGAGTACAGCGCGCAGGACCTGTCCACCGAAGACCTGATCACGCCCACCGACATGGTGGTCACGCTCAGCCACACCGGCTACATCAAGAGCCAGCCGCTGTCCGAATACCGCGCGCAAAAGCGGGGCGGTCGCGGCAAGCAGGCCACGGCCACCAAGGAAGACGACTGGATCGACCAGCTGTTCATCGCCAACACGCACGACTACCTGCTGTGCTTCTCCAACCGCGGCCGCATGTACTGGCTCAAGGTCTGGGAAGTGCCCTCGGGCTCGCGCAACTCGCGCGGCCGCCCCATCGTCAACATGTTCCCGCTGCAGGACGGCGAGAAGATCAACGTGGTGCTGCCACTGACCGGCGACAACCGCAGCTTCCCTGAAGACCACTACGTCTTCATGGCGACCAGCATGGGCACCGTCAAGAAGACGGCGCTGACCGAGTTCAGCAACCCGCGCAAGGCCGGCATCATCGCCGTGGGCCTGGACGAAGGCGACTACCTGATCGGCGCGGCACTGACCGATGGCAAGCACGATGTGATGCTGTTCAGCGACGGCGGCAAGGCCGTGCGCTTTGACGAAAACGATGTGCGCCCCATGGGCCGCAATGCCCGCGGCGTGCGCGGCATGAACATCGACGAAGGCCAGAGCGTGATCGCCATGCTGGTGGCCGAAGCCGATGACGGCTCGGGCAACGTCGAGGCCGGCGCGCAAAGCGTGCTGACCGCGACCGAAAACGGCTACGGCAAGCGCACCCACATCAGCGAGTACACCCGCCACGGCCGCGGCACCAAGGGCATGATTGCCATCCAGCAGTCTGAGCGCAACGGCAAGGTCGTGGCCGCCACCCTGGTCGGCGCCGAGGACGAGATCATGCTGATCACCGACAAGGGCGTGCTGGTGCGCACCCGGGTCGCCGAGATCCGCGAGATGGGCCGCGCCACGCAAGGCGTGACGCTGATGGCCCTGGACGAAGGCGCCAAGCTGATCGGCCTGCAGCGCATCGCCGAGAACGATGCCACCGGCACCGACGGCGATGGCGACGGAGAGACGGACAACGGCGAGGCACCGCAGGCGCCCGCCGAGTCCTGAACCACGACACCCCACTGCGCAAGCTGTGGGGTGTTTTTTCGCCTAAGATCGTTTTTTTGATAGCTGCCAGCGCTCCCCTTTCGGCCGTTGGCGCGTGATTTGATTGCCCACCATGAAGCGCCCATTCAATTTCTCTGCCGGTCCCGCCGCCATCCCTGAAGAAGTCCTGCAGCAAGCTGCCGACGAGATGCTCAACTGGGGCGGCTCGGGCATGGGCGTGATGGAGATGAGCCACCGCGGCAAGGAATTCATCAGCATCTACGAGCGCGCCGAGGCCGACCTGCGCACGCTGCTGGCCGTGCCCGCCCACTTCCACATCCTGTTCATGCAGGGCGGCGGCCTGGCCGAGAACGCCATCGTCCCGCTGAACCTGTCCAAGGGTGGCACGGTGGACTTCGTGGTCACCGGCAGTTGGAGCCAGAAGTCCTTCAAGGAAGCCGGCAAGTACGCCCGCCAGCACCTGGCCGCCAGCGGCGAGGCCAGCGGCTTCACCAGCGTGCCCGACGCGGCCAGCTGGCAGCTGTCCCAGGACGCTGCCTACGTGCACCTGTGCAGCAACGAGACCATCCACGGCGTGGAGTTCCAGCAGCTGCCCGACCTGCAGGCCCTGGGCTGCGATGCACCGCTGGTGATCGATTTTTCGTCCAACGTCGCCTCGCGCCCGCTGGACTGGAGCCGCGTCGGCCTGGCCTTCGGCGGCGCGCAGAAGAACATCGGCCCCGCCGGCCTGACCATCGTCATCGTGCGCGATGACCTGCTGGGCCAGGCGCTGGACATCTGCCCCTCGGCCTTCAACTACAAGACCGTGGCCGACAACCAGTCCATGTTCAACACCCCCCCGACCTGGGGCATCTACATGGCGGGCCTCACCTTCCAGTGGCTGCTGCGCCAGACCGAGGGCGACCTGCACGGTGTGGCCGCGATGGAAGCGCGCAACCGCGCCAAGGCCGAACTGTTTTACCAGTACCTGGACAACTCTCAGCTGTACCTGAACAAGGTGGATGCCACCTACCGCTCGCGCATGAACATCCCTTTCTTCCTGCGCGACGAAAGCCGCAACGATGCTTTCCTGGCCGGCGCCAAGGCCGCCGGCCTGCTGCAGCTCAAGGGCCACAAGTCCGTGGGCGGCATGCGTGCCAGCCTGTACAACGCCATGCCCCTGGCTGGCGTGCAGGCCCTGGTGGCCTACATGCAGGAATTCGAGCGCACCAGCGCCTGAGCCTGCCCCGGTGCCCCCCGCACGGGACACACATAAAAATGAGCTGTCAGCGCTTGATGGTTCAAGGTTTCAGAGGTTTTTTCACCTGAACCGCTTGAAACACCTGCGCAGACAGCTCTGAATTTTGAGGATGCCATGAGCACAGAACCGCAAGCCAGCCCCGAGCTGCTGAAGCTGCGCAACGAAATCGACAGCCTGGACCGCCAGCTGCTGAGCCTGGTGAACCAGCGCGCCCACGTGGCCGAACAGGTCGGCGAGCTGAAGAAGCAGGAAGGCACGGCCTTCTTCCGCCCCGACCGCGTGGCCCAGGTCATTGAGAAGATCAAAAGCAACAACCCCGGCCCGCTCAAGGGCGCGCACGTGGCCGCCATCTGGCGCGAGATCATGTCCGCCTGCCTGGCGCTGGAATCGCCCCAGCGCGTGGCCGTGCTCGGCCCGGAAGGCACCTTCACCGAGGAAGCCGCCGTGCAGTACTTCGGCGCGCCGCCGACTTCCTGTACTGCAACACCTTCGAGGAAGTCTTCCACGCCACGGCCGCCGGCAGCGCCCAATACGGCGTGGTGGGCGTCGAGAACTCCACCGAGGGCGTGGTCAACCGCACGCTGGACATGTTCCGCAACACGCCCTGCCACATCGTGGGCGAGGTCAGCCTGCTGATCCGCCACCACCTGCTGCGCAGCACGAATACGCTGGAAGGCATCGAGGTCGTGGCCGCCCACCCCCAGGCCCTGGCCCAGTGCCACGCCTGGCTGTCCAAGCACCTGCCGCACGCCGAGCGCCGCCCGGTCGAGAGCAACGCCGAGGGCGCGCGCCTGGCGGCCCTGCACCCCACCTGGGCCGGCATCAGCAGCGAGCGGGCCGCCCAGCAGTTCGGCCTGCACATCGTCAGCCACGCCATCCAGGACGACGCCTACAACCGCACGCGCTTTGCCATCATCTGCCTGCCGCACACCCTGGCCACGCCAGCGCCCACGGGCAAGGACTGCACCAGCCTGGTCATCTCCGTGCCCAACCGTCCCGGCGCCGTGCACGACCTGCTGGTGCCGCTGAAGAAGCACGGCGTGTCCATGACGCGCTTCGAGTCGCGCCCGGCCCGCACCGGCCAGTGGGAGTATTACTTCTACATCGACCTGGAGGGCCACCCCGCCCAGCCCCACGTGGCCCAGGCCCTGCAAGAGCTGCAAGCGCTGTCCGCCTTCTACAAGGTGCTGGGGACCTACCCCGTGCCAGCGTGAGGAGGCTGCATGTTTGAACAGTTAGGCCTGATCGGCTGTGGCCTGATGGGCGGCTCCTTCGCCCTGGCGCTGAAGAAAGCCGGCCTGGTCCAGCGGGTGGTGGGCTACAGCAAGTCCCCCACCACCACGGCCCGCGCCCTGCAGATGGGCGTGATCGATGTCGAGGCGCCCTCCGCCCTGCTGGCCGCCGCCGGCGCCGACCTGGTGCTGCTGGCCGTGCCCGTGGGGGCGACCGAGGCCACGCTCAAGTCCATCAAGCACCTGGTCACGCCCGAGATGCTGATCATGGACGTCGGCTCCACCAAGGCCGACGTGGTGCAGGCCGCGCGCAACGCGCTGGGCAGCCAGATTGCCAGCTTTGTGCCCGCCCACCCCAACACCGGCAAGGAAGTGGCCGGCGTGGAGCACGCCGACGCCGAGCTGTACCGCGGCGCCAAGGTCATCCTGACCCCCACCGAGCGCACGCTGACCAGCCACCTGCACAAGGCCGAAGCCCTGTGGCAGGCCCTGGGCTGCGACGTGCGCAGCATGTCGCCCGAGACGCACGACGCCGCCTTCGCCACCGTCAGCCACCTGCCCCACATGCTGGCCTTTGCGATGATGCACAGCGTCATCGGCCAGCCCCAGGCCGACGCCTTCCTGAGCGTCGCCGGCCCCGGCTTTCGCGACTTCACACGCATCGCCGCCGGCGATCCGGCGATGTGGCGCGACATTCTGATGGCCAACAAGGACGAGGTGCTGGCCCAGGCCCAGCATTTCCAGCGCGCCCTGCAGGCCTTCGAGCAGGTGCTGCACACGGGTGACGCCCAGGCCCTGGAGGCCATGATCACCCTGGCCAGCACCGCGCGGGCACAGTGCCGCTTCCTTCCGCCCACAGCCACCACGCCCACGGCCTGAACCTTTGAATTTCACGCATGTACCAGACCGCCTTTCTTGACCTGCCCCACCTGGCCACCGCCAGCGGCAGCGTGCAACTGCCCGGCTCCAAAAGCATTTCCAACCGCGTGCTGCTGCTGGCCGCCCTGAGCGCCGGCACCACCACCATCCACGACCTGCTGGACTCGGACGACACCCGCGTGATGCTGGCCGCGCTGCGCGAGCTGGGCTGCCAGGTCACGCCCGCCCAGGTCACCCCGGGCCAGCCGGTGCAGATCACCGGCATCGACGGCGCCCTGCCCAACAATGCGCGCGCGCAACTGTTCCTGGGCAATGCCGGCACCGCCATGCGCCCGCTGACGGCAGCCCTGGCCGTGCTGGGCGGCCACTTCGAGATGACCGGCGTGCCGCGCATGTACGAGCGCCCCATCGGCGATCTGGTCGATGCCCTGCGCCAGCTGGGCTGCCACATCGACTACCTGGGCAACCCCGGCTTCCCACCGCTGCGCATCGGCCAACCCAACTTCAGCCAGCTGGGCAATGCCCCCATCGCCGTGCGTGGCGATGTCTCCAGCCAGTTCCTGACCGCGCTGCTGATGGCACTGCCCCTGCTGGCCAGCGACAGCGACATCTGCATCGAGGTGGTGGGCGAACTGATCTCCAAGCCCTACATCCACATCACGCTGGAGCTGCTGGCGCGCTTTGGCATCACCGTGCGCAACGAGGGCTGGCAGCGCTTCGTGATTCCGGCCGGCAGCCGCTACCAGTCGCCTGGCGACATCCACGTCGAGGCCGACGCCTCCTCCGCCAGTTATTTCATAGCACTCGGCGCCATCGCCACTGGCGCTGGCGGCCAAAACGGCATCCAAGTGCTAGGCGTGGGCCAGGACTCCATCCAGGGTGACATCCGCTTTGTCGAAGCCGCCCAGGCCATGGGCGCCCAGGTGACCAGCGGCCCCAACTGGCTGCACATCACGCGCGGCGCCTGGCCCCTGAAGGCCATCGACCTGGACTGCAACCACATCCCCGACGCGGCCATGACCCTGGCCAGCATGGCCCTGTACGCCGACGGCACCACCACGCTGCGCAACATCGCCAGCTGGCGCGTGAAGGAGACCGACCGCATCGCCGCCATGGCCACCGAGTTGCGCAAGCTGGGCGCCACGGTGGAGGAAGGCGCAGACTTCATCCGCATCACGCCCCCTGCAACGGCGGCCGACTGGCGCGCTGCCAGCATCCACACCTACGACGACCACCGCGTGGCCATGTGCTTCTCGCTGGCGGCCTTCAACCCCGCCGGCCTGCCGGTGCGCATCGAAGACCCCAAGTGCGTGGCCAAGACCTTCCCGGACTATTTCGAGGCCTTCTTCGGCGTGGCCCAGGCCTCGCGCCCCACCCCCGTGATCTGCATCGACGGCCCCACGGCCTCGGGCAAGGGCACCATCGCCGGTCTGGTGGCCGAACGCCTGGGCTTTGCGCTGCTGGACTCGGGCGCCCTCTACCGCATCACCGGCCTGGCCGCCGCGCGCGCCGGCATCGCGCTGACCGAGGACAACGCCCCAGCGATCGCCGACCTGATCCGCCGCTCCCGCATCGGCTTCACACCCGATCAGCGCGTGCTGCTGAACGGCGAGGACATCTCCCTGGCCATCCGCACCGAGGACGCCAGCATGAACGCCTCGCGCGTGGCCGTCTTCCCCGCCGTGCGCGAGGCCCTGCTGCAGGTGCAGCGCGATTTCCGGCGGCTGCCCGGCCTGGTCGGCGATGGCCGCGACATGGGCACCGTGATCTTCCCGGACGCCCCGCTGAAGGTCTACCTGACGGCCACCGCCGAGTGCCGCGCCGAGCGCCGCTACAAGCAATTGATTTCCAAAGGGCTTTCTGCTAACATGGCAGACCTTTTGGCGGACCTTCAGGCCCGCGATGCCCGTGACATGAATCGCGCTGCAGCGCCCTTGAAACCCGCAGAAGACGCCCTTCACCTGGACAACTCCGAAGGCACGATTGAGCAAGCCGTGCAGCAGATCTTGACCTGGTGGGAGCAGCGCCAGCCTTTTGCGCCCCGCGCTTGAGACTGGCACCCGGCCCGCACACCACATTCGCGCCGTTGACGCACTGGTGATGCGGTTTGCAACCCTTTAACCCCGCAGGTTTTGCCTGCACCTCCGCCTACAGCCTTAAAAACGCGCAGCAATGGTGCTGCCGGAAATCTGTAAGCGGGTAAGGATCTACATGTCTGAATCTTTTGCAGCCCTTTTCGAAGAATCGTTGCAACGCACTGAAATGCGTCCCGGCGAAGTCATTACCGCTGAAGTCGTGCGCGTTGAGCACAACTTCGTGGTGGTGAACGCTGGCCTGAAGTCGGAAGCCTATGTGCCAATCGACGAGTTCAAGAACGACCAGGGCGAAATCGAAGTCCAAGTGGGTGACTTCGTGTCCGTGGCCATCGGCTCGATCGAAAACGGCTACGGCGACACCATCCTGTCGCGCGACACCGCCAAGCGTCTGGCCTCCTGGCTGTCGCTGGAAAAGGCGCTGGAATCCGGCGAATTCGTGACCGGCACCACCTCCGGCAAGGTCAAGGGCGGCCTGACCGTTCTGGTCAACGGCATCCGCGCATTCCTGCCCGGTTCGCTGATCGACACACGTCCCGTCAAGGATCTGACTCCTTACGAAAACAAGACCATGGAATTCAAGGTCATCAAGCTGGACCGCAAGCGCAACAACGTTGTGCTGTCGCGTCGCGCTGTGGTGGAAGCCTCCATGGGCGAAGAGCGCGCCAAGCTGATGGAAACCCTGAAGGAAGGCGCCATCGTGCAAGGCGTGGTCAAGAACATCACCGAATACGGTGCGTTCGTGGACCTGGGCGGCATCGACGGCCTGCTGCACATCACCGACATGGCATGGCGCCGCGTGCGTCACCCTTCCGAAGTGGTGACCGCTGGCCAGGAAATCACTGCCAAGATCCTGAAGTTCGACACCGAAAAGAACCGCGTGTCCCTGGGTCTGAAGCAAATGGGCGACGACCCATGGATGGGCGTGGCTCGCCGCTATCCTTCCAACACCCGCCTGTTCGGCAAGGTCACGAACATTGCCGACTACGGCGCATTCGTGGAACTGGAACCCGGCATCGAAGGCCTGGTGCACGTTTCCGAAATGGACTGGACCAACAAGAACATCGCTCCTTCCAAGCTGGTTTCGCTGGGTGACGAAGTGGAAGTGATGGTTCTGGAAATCGACGAAGACAAGCGTCGCATCTCCCTGGGCATGAAGCAATGCAAGGCCAACCCTTGGCAAGAATTTGCTCAGAACACCAAGCGCGGCGACCGCGTGAAGGGCCCCATCAAGTCCATCACCGACTTCGGCGTGTTCGTGGGCCTGGCTGCCGGTATCGACGGCCTGGTGCACCTGTCTGACCTGTCTTGGAACGAAACCGGCGAAGCCGCCGTGCGTAACTACAAGAAGGGCCAGGAAGTCGAAGCCATCGTGTTGGGCGTGGACGTCGAGCGCGAGCGCATCTCCCTGGGCATCAAGCAGCTGGACAGCGACCCCTTCACCACGTTCGCTACCGTGAACGACAAGGGCCAGATCGTGACCGGCAAGGTCAAGACCGTGGACCAGCGTGGCGCTGAAATCGATCTGGGCGACGACATCGTGGGTTACCTGCGCGTGTCCGAACTGTCCCGCGATCGCGTGGAAGACGCCCGTTCCGTGCTGAAGGAAGGCGACGAAGTGACCGCTGTGGTGATCAACGTGGATCGCAAGACCCGCAACATCCAGCTGTCCATCAAGCAAAAGGACATGGCTGAGCAGCAAGAAGCCATGGCTTCCCTGTCGGCCCAGTCCTCCAAGGAAAATGCCGGCACCACCAGCCTGGGCGCACTGCTGCGCGCCAAGCTGGACGCTGACAAGTAAAGTCTGCACCTGATTCACAGGTAGCAAGACCCCGGCGGGCGCTGTCACGGCGCCCGCCGTCTTTTCCAGGTACTGCTTGGGATAATTGCTTCATGACCCGATCTGACTTAGTTGAAGAGCTGGCCGCACGTTTTGCCCAACTCACACAGCGCGATGCCGAGCAGGCCGTCAAAACCATCCAAGATGCCGTGAGCGATGCCCTGGTGCATGGCCAACGCATCGAGATCCGTGGCTTTGGCAGCTTCTCCGTGTCCCGCCGCCCTGCGCGCATTGGCCGCAATCCCCGCAGCGGTGAATCGGTCCACATCCCCGAAAAGCGGGTGCCGCATTTCAAACCCGGCAAGGCCTTGCGCGAAGCCGTGGACTTCCAGAGCGCACCTGCCACCACCCCGACCGCAGACTGACGTCCTGCGCGCGAGACATCCCTACGAATTGCCCGCCTGCCGCCCTGTGCGCCTAAAATCCAGGGCAACAAGGAAGGGCTCGCATGAAATACCTGCTGTGGCTGCTCAAGGCGGCCATTTTTTTCACCCTGTTCGCCTTCGCGCTCAACAACCAGCAAACCGCCACCGTGCACTTTTTCTTTGGCACGCAATGGCAGGCGCCGCTGGTGCTGGTGGTGCTGGCCGCCTTTGTCGGCGGACTGGTGGCCGGCGTGCTGGTGATGGTGCCGCGCTGGTGGAAACAGCGCAGCACGGCCGCCAAGCTCAGCCAGACCGTGGCCGAGCCCGAAGCCCAGGCCGCAGCGCCCGCCCCCACCGAACCAATCCCCCCGACGATCCATGGAATTTGACCTCAGCTGGATTCTTCTCGGCCTGCCCGTGGCTTTCGCCCTCGGCTGGCTGGCCTCGCGCATGGACTTGCGCCAAGTGCGCCAGGACAACCGCCAGGCGCCGAAGGCTTATTTCAAAGGCCTGAACTTCCTGCTCAACGAGCAGCAGGACAAGGCCATCGACGCCTTCATTGAAGCGGTGCAGAACGACCCCGAGACTGCGGACCTGCACTTCGCACTGGGCAATCTGTTCCGTCGCCGCGGTGAATACCACCGCGCCGTGCGCGTACACGAACACCTGCTGTCGCGCGCCGACCTGGGCAAAGACGACCGCGAGCGCGCCCAGCACGGCCTGGCCCAGGACTTTCTGAAAGCCGGTCTGCTGGACCGCGCCGAAGAAGCGCTGCGCCGCCTGGAAGGCACGGCCTACGAGGCCGAAGCCCGCCTGGCCCTGCTGGCCATCTACGAACGCTCGCGCGACTGGGCGCAGGCGGCCGAGATCGCGCGCCGCATGCAGGCCGCCAACCAGGGCGACTTCAGCGGCCGCCTGGCGCACTACCTGTGCGAACAGGCGACCGAGCAGGCCAGCCACGCCCAGCTGGACACCGCCAGCCAGTTGCTGCACGAGGCCGTGCGCACGGCCCCGCAGACCCCACGCCCACGCATCGAGTTGGCACGCATCCAGCACCGCCTGAGCCAGTCGCACGACGCCTGGAAGACGCTGGAGGAACTGGCCCAGACCACGCCCCAGGGCCTGCCGCTGGCCGTGCCGTTGATGCTGGAGGTGGCGGCCGCCACGGGCCAGCAGGCCGCGGCGGCGCAACTGCTGCGCGCCCGCTACGCCCAATCGCCCTCGCTGGATCTGCTGGATGCCCTGGTGGCGCTGAACACCACGCCCACCGAAGGCCAGGGCGATCGCCGCGACTGGTACGTGCACCACCTGGGCCTGGAGCCCTCGCTGGTCGCCGCCACCAAATGGCTGGCCGGTGAACCCCTGACGCACGAAGAGCACCACCCCGCCGTGCAAAAGGCGCTGGAGCACGCCAGCAAGCCCCTGAGCCGCTACCGCTGCGCCGCCTGCGGCTTCGAGGCACGCCAGCACTTCTGGCACTGCCCGGGCTGCCAGAGCTGGGACAGCTACCCCGCCCGCCGCGTCGAAGAGCTGTAAGCCGCACCATCCTCCGGCAAGAAAAAGAGAGCTGTACGCGCTGGTATCACGACCATTTCAGATGCATAAGTATCTGAAACCGTGAATTGACCAGCGCAGACAGCTCTCTTTTTTCAGCGTTCACACGCAATGATTGTGCGTATGCTGCTGCCATGGAACGCCCCCTCACCCTGCTCATCGTCTACCACACGCACACCGGCGGCACCCGCCAGATGGCCGAGGCCGTGCGCCAGGGCGCGCAGCAGGCACAGCCCGAAGTCGATGTGCGCCTGCTGCACGCCCGCGACGCCGGTCCGCAGGATGTGCTGCAGGCCGACGGCTATGTCTTTGCCACCCCGGAGAACCTGGCGGCCATCAGCGGCCTGCTGAAGGATTTCTTCGACCGCAGCTATTACGCAGTCCTGGACCGCATCAATGGCCGTCCCTACGCCACCCTGGTCTGTGCAGGCAGCGACGGCAGCAACGCCGCCCGCCAGATCGCCCGCATTGCCACGGGCTGGCGCCTCAAGCCCGTGGCCGAGCCCCTGATCGTCTGCACCCACGCCCAGACACCCGAGGCGATTGCTACCCCCAAACAACTCAGTGCGGCCGCGCTGGAACCCTGCCAGGCCCTGGGCGCGGTCCTGGCCAGCGGCCTGTACCTGGGCATTTTCTAGCCCATCTCCACCGCTCCTCCCCAGGCCATCGACCGCACGATGGCCCACAGCGCCAGCCACTGGGCGCCACGCCCGCGGCGCTGGTGCATAGTCACACCCCATGCAATCGAACACCTTCTTTGGACCCCACCTGCGGCTGGTCGGCATGGCCGTGCTGTGGGGCGCCTCCTGGCCTGCGGGGCGCATCATCGCCCAATCCATGCCCCCTCTGGCGGGCGCCTGCCTGCGTTTCGCACTGGCTGCGCTGGTGCTGATTCCCTGGATGTACTGGGCCGGCGGCTTTGCCCAGCTGCGGCACTGGAGCCCCCAGCGCTGGCTGGGCATGCTGGCAGCCGGTGCCACCGGCGTCTTTGGCTACGCGGCGTTCTTCCTGTCGGGCCTGCAGCACCTGCCGGCTGGCAAGGCGGCCCTGGTGATCACCCTGAATCCAGTCATGACCTTGCTGATGGCCGCCTGGCTGTTCAAGGAACGCCTGAACCCCACGATTGCCATCGGCATGCTGCTGGCCGTGGTGGGCGCGGTGGTCGTGATCTCGCACGGGCAACCGCTGGGCATTCTGCAAGGCAGCATCGGCCTGGGTGAGCTGCTGATTCTGGGCTGCGTGGTGTGCTGGGTGCTGTACACCCTCATCGGCCGCTGGATGCTGACCGGTGTGGACGCCCTGTCCACCACCGCCGTCACCAGCACCATCGGCGCCGCCATGCTGCTGGCGGCCAGCCTGATCGTCGAAGGCCCCGGCAGCCTGGGCCTGGCCTGGCACAGCGGTGGCACCGCCTGGGGCGCCCTGCTGTTCCTGGCCTTTGGCGCCACCGCGCTGGCCTATGCCTGGTACTTCGACGGCGTCAAGGCGCTGGGCGCGGGCGCGGCCTCGGGCTACATCACCCTGGTGCCGCTGTTCGGCGTACTGATCTCGGCGCTGCTGCTGGGTGAAACCATCGATACGCCCATGCTGGTGGGCGGCGCGATGGCGATTGCCGGTACCGCGGTCATGACCTGGGGACGCCGCTGACCGCTGAGGCCTTGCACAGCGCCAGTTCTGGCGCTGTGCACGCACATTCCAGTCGACACACCCACAGACAACGCACCAAAAACGAAAGGGCTAGATCTTGCGATCTAGCCCTTCAATTTTGGTCGGAGCGGCGGGATTCGAACTCGCGACCCTCTGCTCCCAAAGCAGATGCGCTACCAGACTGCGCTACGCTCCGACAAGCTAAAAGTATAACTGATTTTCAAGGCGCCAAAAGAAATGCGCCGCACTTTGGCACCCCACATCGATAGGCGCACCACGATGCCTTGCGGCTGGGCGGCGTGCTGGTCTGCTCCTGCCCATGCTTAAAGAGCGGCGCCCCCATCGCCCGGACATGCCCGCGCCTGCCGGGATCACCCAACCAAGGTGCCGCAGGCCTGTACTGCCGGCACCCATCGATTGCGCGCGCACCTGCCCAGCCACAGTGGTTAGGATGGCAGTTTTGCCTCTGAAGGTCTGAACCTGTGTCTGAAACTTACCTCGGGAGCTGCTTGTGCGCAAAGGTCTGCTACAGCTTGCATTCAGCGCCCCAAGCGGTCACCCACTGCCATTGCAGCCAGTGCCAGAAAAGCCATGGCGCAGCCTTTGCGACCTACGGCGCCGTTCCGCGTCACGACTTGCAGATCACCGCCGGCGACACCGACCTGCGCGCCTACGCGTCGTCGGCCACGGTGTGGCGCCAGTTCTGTGGGCATTGCGGGTCCTCGCTGTTCTGGTCCCGCACCCACGGCAACTGGAGTGACTGGATCTGCATCGCCCTGAGCACGCTGGACTCGGCCTTCATGCCCCAGCAGCAAAAGCACGTGCATATGGCCTCCAAGCCCACCTGGTCCGACTTTGGCGCAGCGTGTGCGCACGGGGAGTGACGCCATGACCGGTTTCCCAACACCATCCCGCCGCCGACTCCTGCAGTGCACCGCACTGTGGATGGCGGCGTGCAGCGGCTTCAGCGGTCAGGCCGTTCGGGCCCAAGACCTCGCCAGCCCGGTCGGCACCTACCAGCTCCAGGGGGTGAGAGAAATGGTCTCGGCCATCCAGCTGCGCGCCGATGGCACCTACAAGTTTCTCCTCATCTATGGCTCGGCGGATGAAACCGATGTGGGAACCTGGGAAAAACGGGGCCAGCAGATTGTGCTGAACTCCACAGCCTCCTCCACGGATCCGCAGTTCGAACTCGTCCGCTCCAGCCAGGCCAGCCACCCCGGTGCACGCGTCGTATTCCTGGAGGAAGGCACACCCATGGCGTCCTACATCACCAGCGTTCACTTCGAGTCGGACGGGCAGGCGTTCACGGCCGACCACCTCACCCAGGATTCCCTGGAGGCCGGGGACGTTGCGCCCCCGATCGACAGCATCCACCTGAGCCTGCATGGGGTCTTCAGGTATTACCCAGAGACGGTCCTGGTCCCGGCGCACCCCACCCACAACCACTTCACGGTGCGGGCCCGCCTTGGCAATTACGGCGCAGTGCGCTTTGACCATGCGGCGCTTCAACTGACGGGGCACGCGCTGACCTTGACGCTGCCCCACGCCACGCAAGAGTTCACCTACGTGCGACGCCAGAAAGCCCGATAGACAACCCGCAGCTCCTGGCCAGGCCATCGCGGCCTTGCAGCGCACTGTGCCGTTCAAGCCACCTGCTTGGCGTTGCGGTCCGGCGCCACCACCACACAGTTGCGCCCCCGGCCCTTGGCGTCATACATGGCCAAATCGCTGCGCCGCATCAGGGAGGACAGGGTTTCATTGCCATCGGGCGCAATCGCGATGCCGACGCTGACGGTCGGCGCCACCACGTCATCGTCCAGCGGGCAGCGCACCTTGGCCACAGCCATGCGCAAGCGCTCCGCCGCCGCCATCGCGGCGTCCAGCGCCGTCTGCGGCATCAGCACGGCGAACTCCTCGCCGCCCAGGCGCGCCAGACAATCGCTGGTGCGCACCATGTCCACAAACACGCTGGACACGGCCTTGAGCACCTCATCACCGGCCAGATGGCCGTAGGTGTCATTGATCTGCTTGAAATGGTCAATGTCCACCATCAGCAGCGCGACCGGCTGCTGGTAGCGCGCATGGCGCTCCAGCTCATTGCGTGCCGTGGTGATGAAGTGGTCACGGTTCTTCAAGCCGGTCAGCCCGTCGGTCTTGAGCTGCTGCTCCAGTTCGCGGATCAGTTCACTGTTGCGCTCGCGCAGCACCAGGGTTTCGGTCGAACTGGCATGAATTTTCAAGCCGACCATCAGCATCAAGGCGATGTAGAAGATGCCCAGCAGCGCCAGGCCGGCGCTGAACAGCGTGCCATCCAGCACAGGCGGGGCCACCAGGGCCACCGTCGGCGCCACCAGATCAGACATCAGCAGCCGGCGGTGCGGGTTGCTCATCACCACCGTCAAGGAGATCAGGCCCACATGCACCAGCATCACAAACATCAGGCTGGTCAGGTTGCCGGGCACATAGGCCCACACCACGATGGACGACCACATGGCCATGTGGACGCCATGCGCCCAGGCGATGCGGCGCACCCACACGGCCTCATCCAGTGGCTTCGCCGCGCGGCGAAACTGCAGGTAGACACAGGTGTAGACCGCAATCGCCACCAACTCCAGCCCCGCCCACAGCACAGCCTGCCAGACCGGCACCCACAGCGTCAGCAACGCCGCCACCACCAGCGTCAACGGTGGTGCCAGATAGCGGTCATGCAAATGGTTATCGATGTAGAGGCTGAGCTGGTGCCATCGCACACGGGCCTGCTGGGCGTCTTTCATAGCTCTCCCGAAGGCGCCCACACCACCAACGGTGAGAGCTGTATACAAAAGCCCACGATGCTAGCGCATCGACGCTTTCCAGCCTGCACCGCCAATCGCATGGCCAGCTGCACGTGGAACCTTGATCACACAACCCCGTCACCGCCCACCGGATGCGCCAAGACCAGCGGCTTTGCCATGGCTCACCATCGAATTGCATTTTTAATAGCTGTCAGCACTGATTAGATAAGCGCTAGAGGCTGATTTCTCTTCATTTTTTGGCACTTCTCCTGGAATCCCGTTGCAATTCCAGTGCAGCGCTTGGGACCATCCGCCGGGTCGTGGTGCCCCAACGCAAAATTGCGCTCCCATAGATTCCCGCCCTCCTTGGACGGCGTGCGCGACGCAGTGCTCGCCGAGCACACATGAGGCATCGTCTTGATGCCCGTCGCACACGCAGGGGCGCAGCATGCCGCACTGCGCCAGCAAAGACCGTGCCGGCGCAGCGCCTCCCACGCATGGACTGGCGCTCGGCGTGGGGTGGAATGCGCCCTGCACCGACAGGCACAACGCAGGGGGGCTTGGAAGATGGGCCGAGGCTGAAGACCCGCTGCGGTATCCACCGTGCACTTCACCGCAGCCACCGGGAGCAACGTCATGCTCGAAGACAACGCAGATTTCAAGACCATCCACCACGCCCACCCGCACATCGGGAAGCAGCTGCTGGCTTTATGGGGGCAGCCGGGGTTCCTGCCCTACATGCAATCGCTCACACGCGATGACCGCCCGAGCGTGCGACAGGGCTTTGCCGACAATGTGTTCCTGGCCTTGCACAGGCTGTCGGAACAACACCGGCGCGCCTACCCCGACTACCGGCTGGAGAGCAAATACGACCCCTGGGCGACCTCGGTCGGCACACCCCACACACGCTGAACGCCCCGCACTCAGTGGCCCAGGCAAAAGCCTCCGGCACAAATGGAAATCATGGACGGCATCGGCGGCATGGGCCGGTCCTCTTCCAGCTGCGCGGTGGCGGGTGGTGGAGTGCTGGGCGGTGCGACCGCACTCTCCAGAGGGGGTGTCCTCGGACGGACATCGGCTGGCGGCTCGGCAGGATGCCCCTCGCTGGCGAGCAGGTCGTTGCCATCACTTGGCTGCGTCGGCGAAGCCTGCGCCGGCACAGCCCGCGAAGCGGGCGCCACGCGCCGCGGCGGCTGGGGCTGCGTCGGACGCACCCGCTCCTCCCAGGCCGAGTTTTTGTGCAGAACCGCGCCATCGTAGACGCAGGGTTTGTCGGTGAAGATCGGACCCTCAGGTCCTGGACATCGCCACACCTGGGCAGATGCAGCGCCATGCCACGCCAGCAACGCACAGCAGGCCAAGCGCGATAACCAGCGCATACCAATTCCTCCTGCGCAAATTGTAAGAAAAACTTACAAAGTGACGCAGCAAAAGATGGGAACGACCTTGACGCAAGGCATGGGCGGCCTGCGGCTACAAGGGCGAGCGCCCCGGCATGGATGCCTGACCGGGCCACAGCGTCAATGCCGCGCCCAGCCATAAAGGCGGAAAACCCACGAGCACGGCCAAAACCACCGCCATGCCGGAAGCCCCATCCCCCCAGCGAAGCAGCAACAACACCACCAGCCCGCGGACGACCTTCTGCCGCGCGCGCCCACTCAGTTTCTGGGCCAACCAGCGCACCAACCACCGGCCCAGTACCGAAGCCAGAATAACCACCTGGGCCAAACCGAACAGAAAGACGAGTGCGAAAAAGGCTGGTCCGTCGCCACCACCAGGGTTGGCCTCCAGGTACTGCAACGCCAGGACCGCCAAGACGACCAGCAGCACAGCGACCACGGCCAGCGCAGCGCCAAATTGACGCCGACCGGGAAGCAATGCCGGCAGCGAACACCCCAGCAGCAACAGCACAATGACAACCGCTGGCATGGATTCAGGCACCACCTTGGTCAGCATGGCCTGACGTACCGTCGCGATCCGCAAGCCAGCGCATGAAATCCACGCCACTCATGGCCTTGGCAAAAAGCCAGCCCTGCGCTTCTTTGAAGCCCAAATTGGCCAACCACTGGCGCTGATCCTCCTCTTCCACCCCTTCGGCAATCAGCTCCAGACCCAGGGCATCCGCCATCGCCGCAATCGCGCGAACAATCGCCTGGTCCGACGGTGTAGTCACCACATCGTGCACAAAGGCGCGGTCCACCTTGAGCCGGTTCAAGGGCAGCAGCTTGAGCATGGACAGCGAGGAATAGCCCGTCCCGAAGTCGTCGAGGGCAATCTGAATGCCCAGGTCGGCAATGCGGGTCAGGCGCTGCTCCACCTGTGGCACACGCTGCAGGGCGGTCTCGGTGACTTCGATCTCCAGATCCTGCGGTTGGAGGCCTGCCTCCTTGAGTTCACGCGCCAGCACATCGATGAATGTGTCGTCCTGCAACTGCAAGGCCGACACGTTGATGGCCAGCCGCCCTTGCACCAGCCCCGCACGGCACCATTCGGCCCAAGTGGCCAGCGATTGGCGCAACACCCAGGTTCCCAGGGGGCGGATGATTCCACTCTCTTCGGCCACGGGGATGAAGCGGTCTGGCCCCACCTGCCCCAGCTGCACCGAAGTCCAGCGCAGCAGCGCTTCCGCCCCGACCACACGCCGTCCGTCCAGCGACACCTGGGGCTGCCAATGCAGACTCAGTTCACCGTTGAGCATGGCCTGCAGCAAACCCTGCTCGATCGCCAGCCGTTCATTGGCCACTTCGGCCATGCGGGGGTGATAGCGCTCAAAGCGATTGCGCCCCGCAGTCTTGGCGGCATACATGGCGATATCGGCGCTGCGCAACAAAGAGTCGGCCGTGTCCCCGTCGCGCATAAAGACAGCCACCCCGATGCTGGCAGAAACCTGGACCGACGACCCCGGCACCAGGTCCAGGGGAATCTGCATGACCTGCAGCAGGCGCTGGGCCAGCCCTTCAATATCGCTGTCATGGGCGCAATGCACCAAGAGCACGAATTCACCCCCGCCCAGCCGGATTGCCTGATCCCCTTGCCGCAACACCCCACGGATGCGATCGGCCACCACCACCAGCAACGAATCCCCGATTTCATGGCCCAGGCTGTCGTTGATCACCTTGAAGCCATCCAAGTCGATGAACATCAAGACCCACTCGGCCTCATCGCCAGGCTCGGCGGCAGGCAGATTAGCCAGGACCTCCCGCAACTGGTTGCGGTTGCCAAGCCCTGTCAGAGGATCGTGGTACGCCAGGTGACGCACCCGGCTCTCAGCCATGCGCAAGGCAGAAATATCCGTGAAGGTCAGCACCCGGTGCGTCACGTTGCCTGAATCATCTCGCACAGGGGCCACGTGCTCCCAGGCCGGGAAGCTGGTGCCGTCGTGGCGCAGGCAAACGACTTCGGCGTGACCCAGAAAGTCAATCGGCGTTCCGTTCAACAGCTCCCGGTCACTGCCACGGCGCGCATGCAGGAACTCATTCGGGTGCCGCCCGCGAATGTCCGCGTTGGGCCAACCAGTGAGCCGCGTGAATGCCGGATTGGCTGTGGTCACCCGCCCTTCGGGGTCGAGAATCAGGATGGCATCGGCCGCCGACTCGAACACCACGGCCGCCTGACGCAAGGCTTCTTCACGCTCCACCTCGCGCGTCACATCCCGGCAGACCCCCACCACAGCCTGCTCGCTGACCACATAGCCCGCGTGCACCTCCATCCATCCCAGCCGCTCTTCGCCATTCATGCGTCGCCAACGCGTCAGCAAGTGCAGGTCTTCACCGTCTTCCAGCAATTTGTGGACTTTGTTCTGGGAATCATGGGTGAGGTGCTGCAGGAACTGCTCCACTCCCATCCGCAGCCCGCGCAGCGCCTTGTCGGCAATCGGCGGAAAGTGCCCATCGATCTCCACCAGGTCCGCCCCCTCAGTCAGTGTGACCACCCCCATGCGCGCGTTGTCGAGCGCCAAGCGCAATCGCCGCTCCGCCTGCAGTCGCTCGCGCGATGCGCGCACCCGCGCCAGCGCCATCTGCACCGTGGCGTTCAACTCTCGCTGCTGCACTGGTTTGACCAGGTACCCATACGGCGCAACGGCGCTGGCGCGGCGCAAGATTTCATTGTCGGCATACGCGGTCAGGAAGATCACCGGCACATCGGCAAAACGTGTCAGCTCGACGGCCGCATTGATGCCATCGCCCCCCGCTTCGAGGTTGATGTCCATCAGCACCAGATCCGGGCGGTATGACATCGCCATGCGGACCGCATCGGCCTCGGTGGCCACGGTGGACACCACTTCAAAGCCCAAGGCTTCAAGCGTCAGCTTGAGGTCCAGTGCAACGATCCGCTCATCCTCCACGATCAAGAGCCGGGCGGTAGGGCTCAGATCGGATGCGTTCGGGATGCTGTTCATCGTAGGGGGGCACGCAATCGCAGTTGAAGGGTGAAAGTGGCGCCCGGAGCGCCGGATGGGGGCCATTGGATGGTGGCTTGCAACTGCTCGGTCAGCAGGCCAATCAGGCTGAAGCCCAGGCTGGAAATCGTGCCCTGGCTGGCGCCATCCGGTAGCCCAACGCCCGTGTCCGAGACGGTGATCGTGATCTGGCCCGCTGCCTCACGCGCACTCACCACCACCTCGCCGGCACGGCCTGCCGGAAAACCGTGCTTGAGCGCATTGGTCAGCAGCTCATTGACCACCAGGGCCACTGGCACGGCCTGCTGCAGGTCAATACTGATGCCCGAATCAGGGACGTCCGCACGCATTTGCACGCGCCGCAGCAGATCCCCGTGCGCATCGCGCAGGCTGCCCACCAAACGCTTCAGGTACGGCCCGAGTTCCAGGGACGAGTAATCGTTGCGCTCGTACAAGAGTTGGTGCGTCAAGGACATCGCCATGACACGGTTCTGGCTGTCCTGCAAGGCTTGCTGCACTTCGGATACCGCCGTGCGCGACTGCAGACGCAACAGGCTCGCGATGATCTGCAGATTGTTCTTCACCCGGTGGTGCACTTCCTGCAGCAGCACCGTGCGCTCCCGCAAAGCGGCCTCGATGCGATGCTGATCGGCCAAGCGATCCGAGATGTCGATGGCGGAAGCGATCAGGTTGGTGATCACATCCTGGTCATCGCGCATCGGCACCAGCATGAAGTCCAGGGTCATGCGCGTATCACCGGCCATGCGCACCGTCACATCTTCACGGACCACCTGGCCCTGCGCGACCCGGTTGATCGCGTTGCGCAGCCAATCCTGTATGTCCGTCGAATAGTTCCACCAAAAAGTGTCCCAGAATGGCCGTCCCAGTACGTCCTGCGCCTGAATGCCGGCGGCATCCAACGGCGCACGGTTGGCCTCAATCAGCGTCCCATCCGGCTGCATCACCCCCACAAAGGCAAACAGGCTGTCAAGCACACGGCGCAGGTGCTTCTCGCTGTTGGACAGCGCGCGCTCGGCGCGCAGCTTGGCGGTCAGATTGACCGCTTGCACATACACCCCGCCGACACTGCCGTCGGGCAAATGAATGGGGGAATAGCTGGCTTCCCACTCACTCAATCCACCCGGGGAGTTGGGCGTCTCGACGCTCACATGCAGATTGCCTTGCACCACCCCTTGATCCAGCACGGAGCGCAGCAGGGGCTCCAGGGTGGGAAAGGCATCGGGGAGTACCTCCTGGACAGTGCGGCCTATGTGCGACTGTGTCGATCGCCCGTTGAAGTCGGCAAGGGTCTGGTTGATGAATACGTAGCGCAAATCCTTGTCAAGGACGGCCTTGCCCACAGGCGACTCGGCACTGAACATGGCGCACATGGACGCAAGCCAAAGCGGGTTCAACGCATCAAGTGGTAGCACATATTCACCTGAGTTTTCAACGCTGATGTGCCCAGTATGTGCCAAAAATCAAGCGCGCGAGGGTGTGCAAAATTTTGTGTAAACGGCCAATCAACAGCCGGCGCAAGCCGGCCTGTCCGTAAACACTATGAACACCAAGAAACACGACGTACCCGAAGAACTGCTGTCTGGCCTGCTG